>JACOST010000018.1 GCA_016178705.1 Deltaproteobacteria bacterium
CCTCGGGTCGCTGCACTACCTTGGTCATGGGAGCCTCCCTTCTTGGTGCAACAATCTTGCGGCCACGTTTGGCGTGTCCCGCGTGCACAAGGTGAGGCTCCCATCTTTCTCAGCTCACTCCAACCGAACACATGGTAACTCGGCGCCTGTGCGTGAGAAGTTTTCTGTTACCCCTTCACGGTCACGGCCGATAGAGGCCGCGCCCGGTCACCAGCGGCAGATCGAGTGCCGAGAGTAATCCCGGCGCGGCTTGGCAGACGGCGGGGATGGCGTTGACGATGCGCGTCGCCGTGAGCACCACACCGCCGACGGCGTGGTCGCCGTGCTCGTCTTCGAATTCGAGTTCGCAGCTCATCTTCGGATTGCCGGTGATCATCACGCGGTAACTGCCGTTGCCGCGCGGCCACTCCGGGCACAGCTCGTCATCGAGCCGGGTGACGTGCTCGACCACGATCGCCGCTTTCCCGGCGATCATGCCGCGCACCTCGAAGCGCAACGCCGCCATGGTGCCAACCTCGACGGTGCGCCCGAGAATGCGGATCGGTCTTACCGCCGGGCGCTTCTCGTACCACGACGTAACGTCATCGAGCGTCACGCCGAGTCCATCTGCAAGCAACCGAACCGTCCCGCCCCAGGCGAACTCAAGTGTGCCTGGCGTCAGCAGCAGCGGCGTGTCGTCGAGCGGTTTGCCGAATCCCATCGTGTCGAAGATCACCGTCGGCTGGTTGTAGGTCGCGTAGTTGATGATCTCGAGCACGCGCACTTCCTGCCAGGGTCCGCACAATCCCGTGAGCGTAAGCGGCAGCAGATCGTTCGCGAAGCCCGGATCGATTCCCGATGTGAAGAACGACGTGCCGCCGATGCGGCAGGCCTCCGCTAATTTGTCGCGCACTTCTGCGATGAACGACTTCGGATGCACGAGCGGCACCATCGAACTCGACACGACGTTCTTGCCGGCGGCGAGGATGCGGCACATGTCCTCGATCGCTTCGAACGGGCGCAGATCGGCGGTCGCGGTGTAACAGACACAGTCGGCGTCGAGCGCGAGCAGCGCGTCGGCATCGGTGGTGGCGCGCACGCCCACCGATTTGCGGCCGCACAATTCGCCGGCGTCTTTACCCGCCTTCGCGTCGCTGCTCACCCACACACCGGCGAGTTCCAGCTCCGGATGGTCGACGATGCAACGCAACGAGAACGCCCCCACGTTGCCGGTCCCCCACTGAATCACACGATACGCCATGACGCTCCGCTCCGATCTCCGGCGCGCGCCGGGCCGCCACCTATGGCGGAGGGCGACGGGAGGGTCAAGCAATCGCGATCATGGGGGGGGCGCCCTGTGCTAGCTACAATGGGCCGCAAGTGACCCGGTTTGAATTGGCGAGTGATCTACTTTGACAACGCTAGCAAGGTTTCGGGGGCATTCCGCTCTGATAGGGCTCCGCATTCAGCCGAAGCTTGCAGTGCAAACATCGACGCGCGAATCCATTGTGATACCAACGCGTCGCGAAGAAGGGTTTCCCGCATCTAGGACAACGACTGAGGCTGACGATGGTGCCACCGACAGCGAACATCATAAACCACGAGACTACAGTGGTTGTGGAGATCCAGCCTGGTCCCGCGGTTGAGAAGACCACGTACCCCACGGGCATATAGGTCAGGAAAACGCCCCATGTAAATCGTTGCCTCTTCTTGATCCGCGCAAGCCCTGCACGAATTATATGGGGATCATCACTGCCGCGATCACTCGTCGAAAGGAACCGCCACCAAAGCAGATTCGCTAGAGCAGCGATCGCCACAAGTCCCACTAACCACAAATCAGGAATGTGCATCGCGCTGCTCGTAATCGCGGCCTACCACGGCGGCTTGAGCTAGGGCAAGGCTCACCTCCGCGGTAACAGCGGCCTCCCGCTCCAGATCACGCGCAGAACAGGCGCTCACAACCCCGTGGGCATTTCGAACGGCCAGTTCGAGGCGATGGGGCCGCCGTCGACTTCGAAGATCTTACCGGTCACCCAGCTCGCGACCGGCGACGCCAGGTAGGGCACCGCGCAGGCGATGTCTTCCGGCGTGCCGAGGCGCGCCATCGCGGGCGCGTGTCTGAACTCACACTGTGCCGCGAAATTTCGGCAGCTCAGGATGGCGCTGGCGAAATGATTCGTACAAATACGCATCGCTGTAGTCGCGCATCTCGCAGATGTGGTCGTCGCGGAACTTGATGACGACGCAGGTGCGTTGATCGATGGCGTCGTCCGGCGCGTGCTTCAACCAACTGCGTTCGCGGATCTCGACGATCACTCGCTCGTCCGCCTCGTACCAATCGCGCCACACTTCGTCGTAGCCCCAATCGGCCGCGCCGAGACCGAATTCGCGGTTGGCAAACGCCCGCAGCACCGCTTCGCGTCCACGCCACTCGCCCCCGATTGGCGGTGCACCCGCAACCCAATAGACGATGTCGTCGGTGAAAAGCCGACCGACTTCATCCATCCGCCCGGCGAACAAGGCACGCTCGTACGCCTTCGCAATGGTCATACGCTCGCTCATGACGACACCTCCGGCGGCGGGGCGAGGCGATGCGCCTTGCGACCGCTGCGCTCCATTGGTTTGTCCAACTCGGCACGGTGGTGGTCGAGGACCCGCCAGTGGTCGAGCGCCCGGGTGACGAGTTGAGCGGACGCCTCGCGGAGCGCGACACTCGCACGCACCTTCCGGACATTCTGCTCCATGTCCTCCGCGTCCCAGCCGCGCGAATGCGCGATGAAGGGAAACGGTGGCACCGCGAAGCCCAGTTCGCCCCAGAACGTCAGCAGTTGGCCGGCCACGCCCTGCACGTTGTCCTGCCCGCCGGTGATGATGAAGGCCGCGACCTTGTGTTTGATCAGCACGCGATTGTGGGTCGTGATCTGATTCTGGACGCAGTTCAGGCGCTCGGCCATCTTGTAGTACAGCGACGACAGGTTGCCCCAGCGAATCGGCGTGGCAACCAGAAGGACGTCGGCCCAGTGGACTAAGCCTTCGTACACCGGTGTGAGCCGATCGTCGGGATCGCGCTCGGTGATCGCGCACGGCCACGTACACGCACGCGCCGCCTTCGAGTAATTGCCCTCGCAATGACGGAACTGTAGATCGCGCAGTTGGATGAGCTGCGTATCGGCGCCGAGCGCTTCCTTCGCGTGCGTGAGTGCGTGCTGCAGGAGCGCATCCGACGTCGAGAAGCGCGGATTGCCGGCATCCATCGCCGTCGTCGAAATCCCGAGCACGCGCGGCGGTGCCCCAGGCGCCTTCGAATGTTCCTCGAGCAAGTGGAGCGGCTTGTGTTTGACCAGCTTGCGAGGCATGCGCGGCGGCGTCGCCACGTAGACACCGTCGGGGCGTTCTTCGACCGCGAATGCCGGCACCTGCTCCTCATCGTAGCCGGCGGGTCCCTTTCCGGTAATGACGCTGTACTCCCATCCGTGCCACGGACACATGACGAACTCGTCGCGCAGACGTCCTTCGCACAGCGGACCACCTTTGTGATTGCAGGAACTACCGATGGCGCGAAACGCGTTCTGATAGAAGAAGAGCGCGATGCCATGGCGGTCCAGTTTGACCGCGCACGGCACGCGCGCGAGCAACTCCGTTTTCGTTCCGAGCCGATGCCACGTCGTCATCCGCCCTCCGCTTCTGCCCATCGAACGAGCCCAACGGCTCGCGTGGCTCACAGGCCCGTGGGCATCTTGAACGGCCAGTTCGAGGCGATGGTGCCGCCATCGACTTCGAAGATCTTGCCGGTCACCCAGCTCGCTGCCGGCGACGCGAGGTACAGCACCGCGCAGGCGATGTCTTCCGGCGTGCCGAGGCGCGCCATCGGCGTCATCGCCACCATTTGATCGCGCAGGCCTTCGGCGGCGGCGAGAAACGGCGACAGCGCATCGGTCTCGGTGGCGCCGACGGCGAGCGCGTTGACGCGGATCTTCGGCGCGAACTCATGCGCCAGCAGGCGCGTCATGTGCGACAGCGCCGCCTTCGCGGTGCCATACGCCACGAAGCCGATCTCGACCAGGTGCGACAAGCCGCTGGAGATATTGATCACCGACCCTTCGTGTTTCGCCAGATGCGGCGCGGCGAGCCGCGTGAGCAGGAACGAGGTGGTCACGTTGAAGTGAAACGCCGCTTCGAAGTCGCGCGTGCTGAGATCGAGTGCGGCGGTCGGCGCGGTGCCGCCGGCGTTGTTGACAACGATGTCGATGCGACCGAACTCTTCGACGGTGCGCGCCACGACGCGTTCGATCTGCCGCTCATCGTTGACGTCGCACGGTACCGCCAGCGCGCGTACGCCGCGACTGCGAACTTCGTCCGCAACTCGTTCAAGTCGATCGGGCGTGCGCGCCGCGCAGACGACGTGCGCCCCGGCGTCGGCGAAAGCCAGCGCACTGCCGCGCCCAATGCCGGCGCTGGCGCCGGTGACGATGGCCACCTTGTTGTCGAGCCGAAAACGATCGAGGATCATTTGTCACTTCCCTTCCAATTGATGCTGAACCCTATCACGGTGCTCTTACCGTTGCGCGCCGCGGGGATCGAGCCGATCGCGTAAGTAGTCTCCGAGAAAATTGAACGACATGATGGTCACGAAGATAAAGAGTCCGGGAACCAGAATCCACGGGTACTTGGTCAGGTTCTGCACGTTCTGCGCTTCGGCCAACAAGTTGCCCCAGCTCGCGCCCGGTTCCTGAATGCCGAGGCCGAGCAGCGACAGCGCGCTTTCGCCGAGAATGAACCCCGGGATCGCGAGCGTGGCGGCCACGATGGTGTAGCCGAAGGTGCCCGGTATCAGATGGCGCGTGACGATGCGCCAGCGCGTCGCGCCCAGCGCGCGCGCGGCGATCACGTACTCGCCCTCGCGCAACGACGACACCATGCCGCGAATGATGCGCGCGAACCCGGCCCAACTGATCAGGCTCATGATCGCGATGATCAACATGAAGCGCATCGCCGGCGCGATCCATCCCGGAATCACCGCCGCCAGCGCCAGCAGAAAGTAGAACGACGGCAGCGACATCTCGATCTCGACCAAGCGCATGGTGAGGTTGTCGATCCAGCCGCCGAGGTAGCCGACGAAACTGCCGACCAGCGTCCCCAACGTGAAACTGATCGCCACACCGACGAGGCCGACGGTGAGACTGACGCGCCCACCGTTGACGATGCGGGAGAACAAATCGCGCCCGAGTCCATCAGTGCCCAACAAGAAAAACTTTGGCCCGTCAGCCGGAGTCGTGAACAAATGCCCCTCGTGAAACAGCAGCACCGGCACCCGCTCGTCCGTCAGCGCCGCGTAGCGGCGCGTCGTCGGGCTTTCGAGCTGGTAGGCGTAGGTGTAGAAGACCGACTCCGACCAGCGCGACGGCGGATTGAGTCGCCACAGCGACGGCGGGCAGTGCGGGAAGGGGCGGAACTGCTCGGTGTAGTCGTACGGCGCGACAAACGGCGCGGCGGCGGCGGCGAGATACAAGACCGCCAGGATGCCGGCGCTGAGCGAAACGGTCAGACCCGGTCCGCGCTTCATCGATCGGCCTCCAGCCGCGTGAAGTCGATACGCGGATCGACCAGCGTCAGCGCCACGTCCGCAAACAGGTTGCCGATCAACAGCAGCAGCGACCCGATCAGCACCGACGCCATCACAAGATAGATGTCCAGCGAACGCACCGCGTCGAGCATCAACGTGCCGAGCCCTTGCAGGTTCATCACCGCTTCGACCAGCGCCGCGCCACCGAGCAGGCTGCCCAGCTCGTAGCCGGCCAAGGTAATGAACGGGTTGAGGGCATTGCGCAGGATGTGCTTCAACACCACGACGCGTTCGGGCAAGCCCTTGGCGCGCGCGGTCAGTAAGAATTCGGCGCGCTTCATCTCGATGATGTTGGCGCGCATCAGCCGCATCAGACTCGCCATCCCGCTGGTGCCCAAGACTATGACCGGCAAGATCAGATGGTGCGCGCGATCGAGCAGCCGACCGCCAACGCCGAGGCTGTCGTAGTCGATCGAGGTGCTACCGCCAACCGGGAACCACCCGGTTTGCAGCGCGGCGTACATCAGCAGGAACGCGAGAAAGAAATTCGGCACCGACATGCCGAAGAAAGCGACGAACGACAGCACACGGTCGGTGAACGAGTCCGGGCGCAGCGCGACCAGAATGCCGATCGGGATCGCCAGGCTCCAGGTGAACACCATACTCGCGACCGACAGGATCACGGTGTTGAACACGCGCATGCCGATCAGCTCGGCGACGTTGACGCGATAGGCCAGCGACATCCCGAGATCGAAGTGCAGCGCGCGCCACAGCCACTTGAAGTAGCGGGTCAGCAGCGGCTCGCCGTAACCGAACTGCCGTTGCAGCTCGGCGATGGTTTCGGGACGGATTGATGGGTTCATCTTCAGCGTGCTGAAGAAGTCCCCGGGCGCGAGGTTGATGACGAAGAACGAGAGGAAGGTGATCCCCAACAGCAGCGGGACCATGTGCGCCAACCGGCGCAGCAGATACGGTCCCATCATTCCGCGATACGAATCCGCTCGGGGCGGTAGACGCCCCACACATACGGCTCGTAGTTCTGCACGTAGTTCTTGACCGCGACGAACATGCGCTGGCGCACGGTTTGAATCATCGGCAGCTCGATGTGTAAGATCTCCTGAATCTTCCAGTACACGCGCCGGCGCTTTTCGATGTCCAACTCGCGCGATCCCTCCTCCACCAAGGTATCTATCGTCTTCTCCCAGTCGGTGGCCGGCGTCGTTTGATTCGGGTTCCACATGTGCAGGTTGCCGCTCGAGCGCAGCATGTTGGCGCCATTGTGCGGCTCTATGCCACCGGTGAAGCCGATCAGGATGGCGTCCCAATCGAAGGTGGTGTCGATCTTCTCCACCAACGCGGGAAAATCCAGCGGCCGATAGTTCACCTTCATCCCCAGTTTCGTCCAGTCTTCCTTGAGGATGGCCGACATCTGCTCGCGCAGTTGATTGCCCGAGTTGGTGTAGAGCGAAAACTCGATGGCATTGCCGTCGCGATCTCTGAGCACGCCGTCCTTGAGGGCATAGCCGCCTTCGGCTAGGACGCGGCGCGCCTCGTCGAGGTTGTAGCTGTAGTCGGCGAGGTTCGGATTGTGGAACAGTTTGTTTTCGGGCGAGATGTCGGCCACTGCGGGCACGCCGTAGCCACTGAAGCAGTTGACCGTCATCGACTGCTTGTCGATGGCGTGCGCCAGCCCTTGGAGAAAGTGTTTGTCGGTAAACCACGTCAGCTGCGGATCGCGCTTGCCCTCGCGCTCGTAGTGCTTGGGACTGCGATTGAAGACCACAAACTGCGTCCCGGTATCGATACCGATCTCACGCACAGTGATGTTGAGCTGCTGGCTGTCGCGCTGCAGATCGGCAATCTCTTCGGGGCGCGGCTGGTGGATGTCGGTCTGACCGGCGCGGAACTTGAGGAAGAGCGTGTCCTGATTCGGCACGATGAGCAGCGTCTGCTCTTCGAGGTACGGCAGCGGCTGGCCGCTGTCGTCGCGCTTCCAGTAGTCCGGGTTGCGCTTGAACCGGACGTACTGCGCGGGGACGTACTGCGCCATGCGATACGGCCCGGTGCCGATCAGCTTTTCCGGCGGCGTGTCGATACCCCACTGCTGCGCGAACGTGCCGTTGGCCAGCGATTCACCGAGAATGTGCTCGGGAACGATCTCGGTGCTGATCGAGTTCAGCAGCGGAGCGAACGGACGCGGGAGTTGAAAGCGCACGGTGAAGTCGTCGATCGCCTCGACTTTGATCGGCTTGCCGTCGATGGTGAGCACATGCTTGGTGCTGTTAGGCACGCGATCGTCGAAGATCGCCTTGTATGTGAACGCCACGTCGCGCGCGGTAAACGGCTTGCCGTCGTGCCAGCGCACATCTTTGCGCAGGTAGAACGTACACACGGTGCCGTCGGCGTTGTACTCCCAGCGTTCGGCGAGCTGCGGCTCGGTCTCGGTGGTCTTGGGGTTCATGCGAACCAATGCCTCGAAGAGATCGCCAAGGGCCATCCCGGATGCACTGTCGGTCACTAAGATGGGATTGAATGTCTTCGGGTCGCTGATCGTGGCGGTGGTGAGTTGTTGTCCGCGCTTGCTGGCCGTCACCGGCGCCGGGGTGCTGGTCGGAGTGCTGGGGTCCGACGCGCAACCCCACGCCAGCCACGCGGCGAAACCGAATGCGGCGCCGCGTCGGGCGATCATGACTCCGCCTCCGCCCCGTCATCGAGCGCGACTTCCCGCGTACCCGCCGGGGTCGCGAGCGTGAACAGCGCGGCATCGATGGCAGGGTTCACCTCGACCTCCTGCAGTTCGAGGGTGAGTCGCTGCTGTTGCGGTGGCAGGGCGATCACAATGGTGGTCGGGACATCCGCTGGAGCTGCGAAGGCGCTGAACTCGGCGCGCCAGCGCACCTGTGCATCCGCATCGTGCGTTTCGATCGCCACCGCGCGCAACGCCCGGTCGAACGCAATCACATGGGCACCCGCGTCAGTGGCGCTTGATAGCTGGATCGTGTCCGACGTGGGATCGAACGACACTGCATCGTTGCGCCCATCACCCACAGGCGGCGTGCCGAGCAACACATCGACCGCGTCGGCGACACTGAGGTCGACGCGCGCATAGCGTTGCAGATTCGCGCGCGAGGCGCGGCCGCGATACACCGTCGCCTCGCTGCGCACGTAGGCCGCGAGTGCGCCGTTGTCCGCCGTCAGCACGAACACGGTGCCGAGCGGCGACAGCACTTCGATGCGCAAACGCTCGGGGCGCTGCACCAGCACGACTTGGCGAGCACGGCGATGTTCATCGGGGCCGTCGTAAACGAAGTGGGCGAGCGCACGCAGGCTGACGCGGGCAGCGCGTTGCTGCTCCAAGCGTGTCACCAATTCGGCTGCGCTCGGCAGCGGCGGTGCGATCGCAGGAGCCGGAGGCCGCAGCGTCGCGCAGCCGCTCACGAGCAGCAGCGCGACCGTCATGAGCGCCGGTCGCCTGACCGTCGCGTTGACCATGGCCGCCCCGATGGCGGAGATCACGAGCCCCTCTCGCCCCCGCTGTTGGTGCCTTGGAGGATGTTGATCTTTTCGCGCAGGCGCGGTTGATCGGCGGCCTTGGCGCGTCCCAACGCGTCGCGATACAAGCGCAGCGCCTCCGCGGGGCGCCCAGCCTTTCCATACGCGTCGGCGAGATGTTCCAGGATGGTGGGATCGTCACCCGAGCGTTCGACCGCGCGTTCCAATTGTTCGATCGCCGCGTCATAGTTGCCGCGCTGATAGAACACCCAGCCGAGGCTATCGAGGTAGAAGCCGTCTTCGGGATCGATGGCCAACGCGCGACGGATCAAGCTCTCCGCCTCGTCGAGGTTGGTACCCGTTTCGGCGTACGTGTAGCCGAGGTAGTTGAGCGCGGAGGCGTTCTGCGGATTGATCTCGATTGCCTTGCGCATCTCGACGACGGCCTGCTCCTTGTTACCGGCCTCGTCGTAGAGCGCGCCGAGCGTGAAGCAGTACTTGTCGTTGTCCGGGCTGTTGGCGACGAGTTGCTCCAGCAATTGAATCGCGTCGGCCAACGCGCCCTTCTCGCGGTACAGCGCGGCGAGATAGTTGAGGACTTCGGCATTGTCGGGCTTGGCGTTGATGGCGCGCTTGGTTTCAGCGATCGCGTCGTCGACGCGGCCCGTCTGCTGCCGGATGTAGGCGATGTGGACACGGGCGTCGGGATAGAATTCGCTGCTGGCGGGAATACGCTCGAACTCATCGACCGCGCGATCGTAGACCTTCATCTCGCTGTACACCGACGCCAGATAGTAGCGTACCCGGTCGTTGCTGGGGTCGGCGGCGAGCACCAGGGTGAACTCCGTGGCGGCGCGTTCGTAGTCATTCTTTTCGAAGAAGATCAGGCCGATTTTGACACGCGTCTCCTGCGGGTTGTCTTCGATTTTTTCCAGCTCCTGGAACTGCGACAGCGCTTCCTCGAGCCGCTTCTGGCCGACGTAGACGCCGCCGAGCCGTTTGCGCGCGGCCTTGCTCATCGGATTCGTACTCAGCGCCCGCTGATAGTACTCGATGGCCTTCTCAGGCTGCTTTTGCGCTTCGTACAATAGCCCGAGGTCGATGAGGACGAGTTCCGACTGGGGATTCAACCGCATGGCCTCGCGCAACGCCTTCTCGGCCTGGTCGAATTGGTGGTCGGCGGCGTACACGCGCCCCAGGTAGTAGTAGCCGAGGAACGAATCAGGATTCGTTTTCGTCAGGCGGCGCAACACCTCGATGGCGCGGTTGTACTGTTGCAACTGGCCGTAGAGCGCCCCGAGCAGCAGCTGCGCCTCTTGGTGGTCGGGTTCGAGCGTGAGCACGGTCTCGTACTCAGTGGCGGCCTCTTGATCGTGGCCGAGCGACGACTGGATGCCGGCGAGCAGCAGCCGCGCGTCGACGTTTTGCGGATCGATGTCGACCACGGCGCGGCACTGTTCGAGCGCCTCGTTCAACATGCCACTGCGGACGTAGAGGGTCGCCAACCGCACTCGTAACATGGCGGAGTTGGGATCGTCGGCCACCGCCTGCTCGTACTCCTTCAACGCCCGATCTTGATCGCCTTGGTTCGCGGCGATCTCGGCCTTGAGAAAGTGCCCCATCGCCGCGGCTTCGGGCGGCGGAGCTTGGGGCGCCAACACCTCGGCTTGCAGCTCCGGCGACCAACTGGGGGACGACACGTGACGAATTGGTGAGCGCATCGACGCGCAGCCGACAAGCGCCCCGGCCGCGCCCGCTACCACGCTCACACGCATGACTGACGAAGGAAATCGTTGCAGCATCACCTTGAACGCGTAGCATAATGGCTAGAGTCGCGCTATCGAGTCCGGCGCCATCGCAAGGCGTTTGTGCCGCGCGCTGAATTCTGGTTCATGAGCGACGCGTGCGCAGCAAATCAGTCGCGATCCGAGCCCTCGCATGAGTCCCGCCGCCGCTACTTCGCCAGCGAGCCATCGCCTGGTGTGGGCAGTCGTGCTGACCGGCGTGCTGGCTGGCGCCCTGCTGTGGCGCTTGCCGGTGGCCGCCCCCGAGTGGCGCTTCACCCTGTGCGAGAACGACTCGCTCTATCAACTCCACCGGATACAGGATTGTCTGCGCCAGTATCCGCACGTCCCGTCCATCGACCGTTTCTCGCACTATCCGCATGGCTATCGCGTTCACTGGCTGGCGTTGCACTCGCTGTTCTATGCGACCGTTGCCAAGCTCGCCGGCGTTGGCGCCGAGCAGCGCGACGCGCTGATCGCGCTGCTGTCGTGGATTCCACCGCTGTTCGGGCTGCTGGCGGTTGCGCTCGCGGTGGCCATCGCTCGCGGCTTCACTGACAGCGTCTGGTGCCTCGCACTGGTCGGCGTCTTGTGCGCGTTCAGCGCCGACGTGTGCCGGCCGTTTTTCTTCGGCACCATCGACCATCATCTCTTCGCTCACGTCGGCACTCTGCTACTGGTGTGGGGTCGGCTCCGCCGACACGCGCTCGGCTGGCTCCTCGGACTGTTGGCGCTCATCGGCATGACGCCGGAAGCGATTCTCTACGTGTCGCTGCTTCTCGGCTGTGTGTTCGCGTCCGAATTGACGGGCATCGCAAGCAACAGCGATCCCGAACCGCGCGCGGGATGGTTCTGGTTTCTGTCGCCAAGCGCGGTGGCGATCATGGTCGTCGTCGCGCAGCGCGGGCTCGAAACCGATCCGCTACCCCTCGCCGATCTCAGCTGGACGTACCCGACGCTGTTCCAACCCCTGTGGTTGGCGACGCTCGGGGTCAGCATGAGCAGCGCGCTGAACGGATTCGAGCGCGTCGTGCGCATGCGGCACAGCCTCGGCCGTGTCAGTCTCGGCACCGCCGCCGCGCTGGCGCTGGTCGCGCTGCCAGCCGTCGCGGTGCTGTACTGGACGGGCACACTCGCGACGATCGTCGGCCGAATGATGATCAGCAACCGCATCTTCGTCGGCGAAGAGGCGCCGGTATTTCAGGCAGGCTTCTGGGGCGCGCCGGCGTGGTACCGTCTGCTCGCGTTCTCGGGGCTGTTCATCTGCGCAAAATTGTGGGCAGGCGCGCGCGCCCACGCGAGCACCGACTATTGGTTCCGCTGGATCGTGCTGGCAGCCGCACTACTGTTCGGCTTCAAAGAGTTTCGTCACCTCTACATCCTCAGCTCACTGCAGGTAATCGGGCTGGCCGTCGCGGCATTCGAAACCGTCCGCGCACTGCGGCGGCTGCCGCTCTTCTCAAGTCGCGTGACTCGCTGGCTGCCCGCCGGCGTGATGGCGCTGACGATCGGGCCGATCTTCTACACCGGCGACCTTGCCGATCGCGTCGCGATTCACGGCGACGCGTGCGCGCGCATGCCGGTGATTGCCGAGCTGACGGATTGGCTGCGCGCGCACACGCCCGACCCAGCGCCAATCGGTGACGGCACGCCGAGCTACGGCGTGTTCAGTCCATGGTCGATCGGCCACCAGCTCCGCGTACTCGCGGACCGGCCGGTGATTGTCGATCCGTTCAATTTCGAAATCGCGCCGGGGACCGAGCAGACGCTCGATCGCGTCTGGCAGTCGCGCGGTGCCGACGAGTTCACCGACGCGTTACGCGCGCAGCCGGCCCGCTATCTCGTGCTGATGAATCCGGCCGAAGAGATCGTCGGCACGCTGCGCCGCAGCGGCGTCCGGTCCGATCGATTCGTCACCTTCGACGCCAGCGGTGCGCCGGTGTTTCGGCCGGCGATGAATCAGTTCGCCGCCTTCCGCTTGTTCATGACGAGCGGATGGTCCGGCGAGTTCGGCCAGCTCCAGCCGCGCTTCTTCAGCCGCGATGCCGAGATCTACACCGCCGGCGGCGACGGCGGGGAGCAACGTCGGGTCGCCATTCCAAAGGGGCAGATCTACGAACTGAAACCCGGCGCAACGCTCACCGGCAACCTCCCTACCGAAGTGCAGACCATCACGGCGAGCTACGTCGTACGCACGGCCGATGCGCCACCGGCCGAAGTGCGCATTCCGCTCAGCGTGAACCGTGACGGCCGGTTCGAGTTTCACACCGCGTTGCCCGCGCCGGTTGAAGAGGACAGCTTTCGCGTCGACGGCGGCTATCGCTTCACTGCCGGCGAACGTATCGTGGTGGTAGCGGTGACGCAGGCGATGGTCGACACACACGCTGCTGTCTCCGTCGAGTGGTGACGCAGCGGTCGATTGCCCAGCAGTCCGTTTGAAAACCCGCATGCTTCGAGACTCGCCTGTCGGCGCTCCTCAGCATGAGCGGTGCTTCCCTTGTGCGACAACATTTTCCCGCTCACCCCGGAGTCGCAGCGCCGTCTCGAAGCCTGTCCTGAGCCCCGTCGAAGGGGGCGCCGCACTCGTGAAACTGGCTACCAGCGTGACCCGTTACGGGTGAACGCTGCAGGTGACGTGCGTGCCGGCGAGCGCGTAGCGCCCGCCTTCGGGGCAGTTGGGAATGCGGATGCCGTCGCGCTCGAGGTCGCCGAGAGATCCCGGCGCCGCGTCGTGGCTGGCCATGTACGACTGAATGTCGCGTTCGACTTGCTGCCGCTGGGTCCGGCAGGCCGCCGCCTTCGATACTTGGATGCTCTGAATGCCGACCGCCTTCTCGTTCTTGGTCGCCGACATCTTAAAGTAGCCGAAGTAGAGCACCCCGATGATCACCAGCGCCAGCAAGATCGAGACGAACGACAGGCCACGCGCATTGCGCACGGTGTTCCAGATTCTCATTCTCCACCTCCGCCGGCGAGGAACTTCGGATTGGCCACGCTCAATTTGTCCACGACGGTCTGACGCACGTGTGCCAGCACCGCCGCGCGCCAGGGATCACGATCGGCGTCGCCGCTGCGAATGCGTTGGCACAACTGCTCGGTCGCGGCGCGAATCGCGGGCCGCAGCGTCGCGAGATCGGTCGGCGCGTCGGCGGCGGACTCGCTGAGGAGCTGGCGAAGTCGTTGCCACTCCCCGCGCAGCTGATCGCTCTCGCTCTGCCACTCGCGGACGACGATGGCGAGCACGTTGGCGGCGACCCGGGCGTGAAATTTCTTCGTCCCCTCGAGCGCCGGGATCGCATCGGCTTCGAGAAACTGGCGGACAGCGTCGAGCAGTTCCACCGCGGTCGGTCGATCGTGCATGCTATTGCTCGATTCCCTTTTGCCCCTCTTGTCCCTTTTGCATGATGCCGGCGCAGTCCCCGACGCGCTTGCCGCCAACGGTGGCGCAGATCAGCTCACGGCGAAAGGTCACGCCACCGTCGGCGCTCCCCTGTGAACGCGTCTCGCCCACGCCGGGCGTGATCCACGTGGTGACGCTGAGGTGCATGCTGCCCCTGCGCATTTCGATCGTGCGCTCGGTGTGGATCTCGAATTCGTCGCTACCCGCCGCCGCGGTCACGCGGCGCGCTGTGACGGTTTGCTCGGCTTGTCCGTACGCCAGCAACTTACCGTCTGACAAACGCGAAAGCGTGACCGGTGACGTGGCTTTGGATTCGCTGCTGTGCAGCGGAACGCTGAGGCTGGGTAGCGGCACTTCGTACAACATCAGCACCCCCTCGCGCAGCATGCCTTCGCTGATCATCGTGATCGAGCTTCCGTCATCGCGCAGATGACTCTTGCCGAGTGCGACGCCGTCCTCGGTCATGTTGACAGCGAACTCGCCAGGCTGGTCGAGGACCGTAAGGTGCTCGACAGTCAACCGATCCGGCTGCCCGGTGCTGGTGGTGCGATAGACGAAGTGATCGCCATCGTGATGTGGCGCCAGTTCCTGCAACGTGCCGCTGAACAGCACCACGTCCGGCGCAGCGGGCGCGACCGGCTGCCGTGGTGCACATCCCGCGAGCAAGACAGCCACAGCACCAACGTAGAGCGCGCGTCGAATCATGTCCCCTCCAGTAGGTTCAACAGCTCCAGCTCCATCTCCGCGGTTCGCCGCCCGAGACTCGCCAGCTCGACGCTGCGCACGCCGCCGCTGAGATAGGTGTGCGCTTGACTGACGGTGATGGTCGCCCATTTCAAATTTCCGAACACTTCCCAGAAGCGAACGCGCTCGGGATCGACGTGGCCGCCGCCGGCGTCTGCATACGCCGCGAAGAATTCGTCGCGCATGCCGATGCCGCCAACGGGTTTGTCGTCGCTGCCGAACCGCCACGACCGCACGCACATCCAGCCCAGGTCCTCCATCGGATCGCCGAGGTGCGCCAGCTCCCAATCCAAGATCGAGCGCGTGCCTTCGGCACCGAAGATCACGTTGCCGATGCGGAAGTCGCCGTGCACCAACGCCAGCCGAGCGCCGCTCGGCAGCCGCGCACGCAGCCAGCGAAACGCCAATTCGAAGGCCGGATGCGGATCCGGTGCGAGACCGCGAAAAATCTGCTCGTAGCGGTCCAGCTCGGCCTGTGCCGGTGACTCTCCAGGCGGTGGCTTGGGCAGGAAGTCGAGGTGATGGGCGGCGAGATCGATGCGATGAATGCGAGCGAGGATGGCACCGAGTTCGCGCGTCATCACGCGACGCGCGGGAGCGTACGCCTCATCGCGCAGCAAGCGCCGCGCGATGGTTTCGCCGTCGATGCGCTCCATAATGAAGAAACACGCGCCCAGGCTCTCGGTTTCATCACCGAGCCAGAACACCCGCGGCACCGGCACTCCACTGGCGTGCGCGGCCTGGAGCAGCAGAAACTCTTCGCGACGATTCGTCTGCACACTAGTCGCACCGGGATCGCGGCGCAGGATCAAGGCCCGGCACACGGCCTGCCCGTTCTGTTGGTACGACGCATCGAACGACCAGGTCTCGCGCGACGCGCCGCCGGGCACCCGCCGCAAGCCCTCGATCTGCACATCATCAGCGTCGACCTGCCGCGCGATGAACGCCGCCAACCGCTGCTGCACCTCCGCCGGATTCATAGGCGAGTCATAGCCGGTCGCCAGGGAGGGATTCAAACCGCCCCATCCGAATTACCGGTACGACGAGCACCCACCGGGCGCGCGATTTGCCCAGCCCGCTGCTTCTCGCTATGTCGTGCGCACCTCAACTTCGAAAGGGATACACCATGGGCAAAGGACGACGAGTGTTTGTGATCGGGGTCGGCATGACCAAATTCGAGCGCTGCGAGCAGGATGTGCGCGACCTCACCAAGGACGCGGGCACGCAGGCGCTCAAGGACGCGGCCGTTGACTTCGACAAGATCGAGCAGGCCTTCTGCGGCTACGTCAGCGGCATGAGCACGCTCGGCCAGCAGTGCGTCTACAACATCGGCATGACCGGCATCCCGGTCTACAACGTGAACAACAATTGCGCGACCGGCTCGACCGCGCTGTTCATGGGCTTCAACGCGATCAAGTTCGGCCAAAACGAGTGCGTGCTCGCGCTCGGGTTCGAGAAGATGCAAAAGGGGCCGCTGGAAAATCAGCTCCCAGGACTGCAGGAAGTCGCCAAGGAGACCACCGAGAAGAAGCAAGCGCCGATCGCCGCGCGCATGTTCGGCAACGGCGGCCGCGATCACATGGAGAAGTACGGCACCAAGCCCGAAACCTTCGCCAAGATCGCGGTGAAGAACCACCGCCACTCGGTCAACAACCCGCGCGCGCAGTATCGCGAAGCCTTCAGCCTCGACGAAGTGCTGGCATCGCGCATGGTGTACGACCCACTCACATTGCTGCAGTGCTGTCCGACCTCGGACGGCGCCGCCGCCGCGGTGTTGGTATCGGAAGACTATCTCCGTGCTCATCCGCATTCGGGCGCGATCGAGATTCTCGGCATGGCGATGGCCACCGATAAGTTCGAGGACTTCGCCCGCGGCAACATCGGCATGATCGGCATGGGCATGACCGAGCGCGCCTCGCAGTCGGTCTACGAGCAGGCCGGTCTCGGACCCAGGGACGTGCAGGTCATCGAGTTGCACGACTGCTTCAGCAGCAACGAGCTGATCACCTACGAAGGCCTCGGCCTGTGCAAGGAAGGCGAAGGCGAGAAGCTGGTGGAAACCGATGCCTGCACCTACGGCGGAAAATGGGTAGTGAATCCGTCAGGCGGATTGCTGTCGAAGGGACACCCGCTCGGCGCCACTGGGATCGGTCAGTGCGCGGAGCTGACGTGGCACCTGCGCGGCCAAGCGGAGAAGCGTCAGGTAGAAGGGGCGAAGGTGGCGCTGCAGCACAACCTCGGCCTCGGCGGCGCCGGCATCGTCGCGATGTACGCGAAGAAGTAGGCGGAAGGAGTCAGAAGCGGTAAGGCCAATAGACTCCTGACTCCTGACTCCTGACTCCTGACTCCTGACTCCTGACTCCTGACTCCTCACCTCGGACATCCGTTCAACGCCGCGTTGACCGCGAGGATCAGTTCGTCGACCGTAACGTCGTTACTGTTGTCAGCGTCGAACGCGGGGCAGACATCAAGCTGGGTCGTACCCAATGCGATGCGCACGCCGATGATCAACTGATCAACGGTCACGCTACCGATGTGACCGCAGTCACCGACGCACGGGGGCGGCGACACAGTGCCCGACGGCGCTACCGTCGGCGTGGGCGTATCGGTGGGAGTCTCGGTTGGCAGCGGCGTGTTGCTCGGCGCGGTCGTGGCCGTTGGAGTTGGTGAATCCGTCGGTGTGGGCGACGGCCCACTCGCGCTGACCATCACGATCAGAGTGGTGGCGCTGGCCTTGTCGCCGCCCGAGTTGAAATTCCGATTGACGCTGTTGCCGGCGCCGAAGAGCGTATAGTTGCCGGGTGCCGACGGTGCCTTCCAAGTGAAGTTCCACGCGGAAACGCCGCTGCCATCGTTCACTTTGGGTGCGGTGTGCGTGAGTTCGCCGCTCACGAGTTTCTCCCCTTGGCCCGCCAACACCGCGAGCGTCCCCGCGCTCGCCGCAACATTGAATCCCGCCTGGGTCTGATTGTCGGGCGCTTGCGAGGTCACCGTGAAGGTAAAGGTGGCCACGGTGCTGGCCGCAACTTGGCTCGGCCCGCTGAACTGCACCAGCGGCGCCACCGGTGCCGGTGAGCCCCCGCCGTGGCAGCTGTTGCACACAAAGGTACCGTAGAGACTCCCCGGCTTGCCGGAGGATCCGACGATGCCGGTCGAGATGGCGTGGGTCGACGATGTCCACGCGACGCTAAGCAGCATTCCAAATAATGCGTTGCGATAGATATGTGATCCGCTTCTCAATCCGACCTCCTACGCCTGCGTACTTGTGTTACCGTGCGGCGCGCGCCATAGATCAGCCGATGCTCAGAGCTGAGTCAATGCAGTCGCAATGCCAAAACTGAGGATACTTTTGGCATGGAGCAGCGGCAAGGACAGCGCGTGGACGCTGCATGTGCTGCGGCAGGAGGGGCGATACGAAGTGGTGGGGTTGGTCACGACCATCAACGAAGCCGTCGACCGCGTTGCGATGCACGCGGTGCGGCGCGTGCTGCTCGAGGCGCAGGCCGACGCGGCAGGTCTGCCGCTCTGGCCGGTGCCGATCCCCTCTCCGTGTAGCAACGACGAGTACGAAGCGGCGATGACGCGCGTGATCCGGCGCGCTCGCGACGACGGTATCGAGGCGTTCGCTTTCGGCGATCTCTTTCTCGCTGACGTCCGCGCGTACCGCGAGCGGCAACTGGCGGGCACCGGTGTGGCGCCGCTGTTCCCCCTGTGGCAGCGGCCGACCGCGGCGCTCGCGCGCGAGATGCTCGCCGGCGGTTTGCGGGCCGTGCTGACCTGTGTCGATCCGCAACAACTGCCCGCAGCATTCGCGGGACGCTCGTTCGATCACGCACTGCTGGCCGACTTGCCCAGCGCTGTTGACCCGTGCGGCGAGAACGGCGAGTTTCATACCTTTGCGCACGCCGGACCGATGTTCGCGCACGATATCGCGATCACGGTCGGCGAAATGGTGACGCGCGACGGCTTTGTGTTTGCCGACGTGATGCCGGCAACGGACAGGAGGAGGGTGAATGGCTGACAAGAAGCGCGGTCCGATTCTCACGACGTTCGCGGTGCTCTTCGCTTTGATCGCGGTGTCGAATCTGCTCAAGCCACTGCAGCTCGGCGGGGCGCGAACCGGCTTCGTGTTCTTCGGGCAACGATTGAGCGGTACACCGAACATGATCATCGGCCCGCTGTTCGGCCTCTACCTCGCCACCTACGCGCTGGCGATCTGGCGGATGAAGCGCTTCGCGATCCCACTCGCGCACGCCTACGCGTTGTACGTGATCATCAATCTGTTCATGTTCCAAGAATCCGGTCCGAAGCCGGAAGGCGCGGGGATGGGCTACGCGATCTTTGGCGCCGTCTACGCGGTGATTGCGATCGGCGTGTCGTTGGGTTCGGCGATCACTCTGACGCGGCGAAAAGACGAGTTATCGTAGCGCGGAGTGTTTGTCGTCCGCAGTGAAGAGGGACGAGGATGGAATTCGCGATCCAAGTGGCCGGCGGCCAAGTCCGCCACGACAAGTCTGGCATCGAGGCCGTGATCGAAGAGGCACAGCTAGCCGAGGCGGTCGGGTTCAGCGCGATCTTCGTCCCGGATCACTATTGCTTCGAGGCGTTGGGAGTGCTGCAGACGAACGTCCCCGCCTACGAGATGTTCTTCGTGATGGCGACGCTGGCGCAGCGGACGAAGACCATCAAGATCGGCAGCCACGTCGCCTGCATGGTGTTCCGCCACCCGGCAATGCACGCGCGGCTGTTCGCACAGCTCGATGAAGCCAGCGGCGGCCGCGTGATCGCGGGTATTGGCGCCGGGTGGACGCGCGCCGAGTTCGCGATGATGGGGATCGCGTTCCCGGAGGTCACCGAGCGCTTGCGGATCATGGACGAAGCGGTGGCGATCATCCGCGGCTTGTGGGGCGCCGCGCCGTTCACGTTCCACGGCAAGTACTTCCAGGTCACCGAGGCCGTATGCCTTCCCAAACCGATGCAGCAACCGCATCCGCCGCTGATGCTCGGTGGCAGCGGCAACGGCATCCTGCGGCGCGCCGGCGAGTGGGCCGACATCATCCACATGGTGCCGGTGATCGGCGCGGCCGGCACGACGACGATCGAAGAGATCGGCAAGTTCAGCGACGCATCCCTCGCCGAGAAACTCGCGCGGGTTCGGCGCGCCGAAGCGATCGCGGGACGGCCGCGCGGTGGTGTCCGCTTCGCCTCGACGATCTTCAACTACCTGATGACCAGCTCGTCGCAACAAACCCGCGCGATGGCCACGCGGCTCGGCGGCGTTTTCGGTCTCACGCCCGAGGAGTTGCTCAAGCATCCGATCGCCTTGATCGGCACACCCGAGGAAATGATCGCCGAGCTGCGCCGCCGCCAAGCGACGCACGGGTTGTCGCTGCTGGCCATCAACTTCAGCCACCCCGATCACATCCGGAATTTCGGCGAGCAGGTGATCGCGAAACTGCGCTAGCGGGACCATCCCAACCCACGACTTCGTTTAGAATCGGCGACCTGCAACACGCTTCAGCCGCCGGCCACCGGCGGAAAGATGCTCAGCACATCACCGTCGCTCAGCCGGCGAGCGAAGTCACGGTCATGATCGCCGTTGACGAGGATCATCTGCGCGCTCGCGCGTGGGATGTTCATGCGCATGAGCAAGTCGCCGATGGTGGTGCCGTCGGGCAAATCAAGATCGCACTTTCCACGCGGAGATCCGATGGGCAGTTGCTTGCGCAGACTGGCGAAGAGACGGAGCTCGATCTTCATGGAGTCTCGGCACGCCTCGCGCATATGGCTGATCGCATATCGCAGATGGCGCGGAAGGCCATCAGCCATCTGCCATACGCCAGCGGTGCCTCGGCCTCATTTGGTTAGTGCTTCGCTGCATCCTTCGCCGGTGGCGGTGTCTTGTAAATCCCCGGCGTCGGCGTCCGCGGTAGGTTGTCGAAGTTCGCCGGCTGCGTTCCGACCAGGGTCGCGTGATGTTCGCTTGGTGTCGTGGGCGGGCTGAGGTGATTGAAGTGATATCCGCGCGACTTCGATGACGTTCCGATCGTAGTCTGTGCCAACAACTTGGACGCGGCGCGGCTGGCAACGTAGACGCGGCGCAGATCCCAGGGCCGCTCGTGCAGGTAGTGCTTCCATTCCGCGAGATCCACCTGCGATTGGATCAGCCCCTTCAGCATACCGACGTCGGTCAGCATTGTTGTGTCTTCGATCGGGCCGACGATGATGCCACCGACGAGTCGCGTGCCGTCCCACACCAGCTTGCGGTACACCGGCCGCGCGGCATTCCACACCACGGTGGTGTCGCCGGTGTCCTGCCAGCGGCCGAAGCTGGTGCAGTGGAGGTTGGCCACGTCGAGAATGTTCATCACCAAACTGCCGGGGTAGGTCCGCGTCTGACCCGCCATGTTGGCGCCGGCGATGCGGCCATGATCGACCGCAGTGGTCTGAATCGCATGAATCACCGGCGGACCGCCGAGCAGATTGGGACCTTGGGCAACGTCGCCGGCCGCATAGATCCCCGGCACCTTGGTCTGCATGTGCACATCGACCACGATGCCCTTCTCGACGTGAATGCCTGATCCGTCGAGGAAGCCGACGTTCGGCCGAATGCCGGTGGACAGCACGACGAGATTGGCCGTGAGTACTTGGCCGTCCGACAGCGCCACGGTTTTCTTGCGCGCGCCCTTGATCGCCCGCACGCTGCAACCGGTATAGACGTCGATGCCGCGTGCGCGCAGCCACGCTTCGGCGGCTTCCGCGCCGCGCCGATCGAGCATGCGCGGCAAGATCTGCCCCTCCAACTCGACCACGGCGAGTTTCCAACCGAGCTTGTGCAACGCGTTGAGAATGATCAGGCCGATGAAGCCGGCACCGACCAGCACCACCGATGGTCGTTTCGCCTCCGCCGACTCCATCACCTTGATCGCATCGGCCAGGGTCCACAGATTGTGCACGTGCCGGCCATCGGCGCCCGGTATTGCCGGTTGGATCGGCGCCGAGCCGGTGGCGATCAAGAGGGTGTCGAAGGTAATCACTTCGCCATCGTCGAGTTCGACGGTGCGCGCGCTGCTATCGATGCGTTCGGCGCGCCGGCCGATACGGCGCGTGACCTGCAGCCGATCGAAGTACTCGTCCGAGCCGGTGTCGAGATGTGCGGCCGGGATCTCCTTCGCCAAGAAGTAGGGCAGCGCCATGCGCGCGTACGCCCGTTCGTCTGAAATCAGCGTGACAGTAGCGCCAGTGTCGATCTGACGAATGGTTTCTATCGCATTGATGCCGGCGGGGCCACCGCCGATGATGACGTGATGAGACATGATCACCTCGGGTTGTTAGGTGTTAGGTTGTTGGTTGCTAGGTTACGGATAGCCGTTGCTCGACCTGGAGGCGATTTCCGCCCCCTAACAGCCTAACAGCGAACAACCTAACAACCTGCACTCTCATCCTCCGGGATATCCCCGTGCGCCGTGTAGAAAGATCGTCACGCGGTCATCGCCGGTCACGTGCGTATCGAGGCCGTTGAGGAAGGCGATGTTGCGGCCGTTCACCAGCACTTCGATGTCACGATTGAGTTGGCCGTCGGGAAACAAGATCGCCGCCGGCACCGGCGCATGGTGCAATACTACCGCGACAGTGTCGCCGGTCACCGCTTGCTCCGCGCCGAAGCGGCGCAATCCCCCGAGGATTCTCAGCACAGCCATTCCTCGTCGCGTACGGCTTACACCAGACCGAGTTCCTTGCGCTTCGCCGCCGTCACCTTGCCGTCGGCGGTCCAACCGCGCAGGCGGTAGTACTCAGGCAACATTTCGCCCAACCGATTCACCATCCCCTTCGCGGGGCCGGACGGGATCGGTTGTTCGAGCATTCGCTTCGGCAAGGTGTCGCTGCCTTTGCCCAACCCGGCGCGCTCGTTCCACAGGCGTTCGAGATTCCAGATGCGTTCGCCCGCCTGGGTCAGGCTGTCCATCGTGTACGACACGCCGGTGGCGGCGACGAGCTGCGGGAGCATCTCTTCGAGCCCGACGCCGAAGGTGAGGAACAGGCAGAGCCCGGTAGCGTCGACAGCGGAGGTGATGTCTTGAAAGATTTTGGTGATCTCCGCTTTACCTTCGGTGACGTGCGGGTCCATCTTGGTCGGAATGCCGAGGATCTCCGGCGACACGGTGTACGACTTCAAGTGACACGCGCCGCGGTTGGACGTCGCGTAGCCCAAACCCATGCCTTGAATCGCGCGGCTGTCGTAGGCGGGAAACTCCTGCCCGCGTACGCCCATGAAAAATTCGGGATGGCCGAAGCGTGCGGTGAGGCGCTTCGAACCTTCCGCGAGCAGATCGCCGAAGCCGTCGCGGAAGGCCACCTTCTCGGCCATCGCGACTAGCGCGTCGGCACTGCCGAACCGCAGTGGCATGCCGGTGATGGAGTTGGTGATGATCTCCTTCTCGTACATCTCCATCGCCGCGGCGAGCGTGGCACCGTAGGTGATCGGGTCCATGCCGTAGTCGTTGCACAGCCAGCCGGTCTTGATCAGCGCGTCGAGGTCGCCGATGCCGCAATCGGCGCCCATCGCCCACGCGTTTTCATACTCGGGGCCTTCGCCGGCGATCTTCCAATTGCGCGGGTTGGTGTTCACCATGAACTTGCTGGAGGCCTCGCCCGGCAACTTGGTCACGCGCCCGCACGCGATGGTGCACGCGAAGCACGCCTTGTTGGCGACCAGCCGCGTCTCGGTGAGCGTCTCGCCGCTGATGTCTTCGGCCTTCTCGAAGATCGTTTCGGTGTGATTGCGCGTCGGCATCGCGCCGTGCTCGTTGATGACGTTGACGAGCACTTCGGTGCCGTACGTCGGTAGGCCTTCGGCGGTGACGGCGGACTCCTTCAGCTTCGCCTTCATCGCCCACGACGCGGCCATGAAGCCGCGCGCGTCGGCCAGCTTCACGCCGCCGGTGCCGCGCACGGCGATCGCCTTCAACATTTTCGATCCCATCACCGCGCCAACGCCGGAGCGGCCAGCGGCGCGGTGGAGATCGTTCATGATCGAGGCGAAGCGCACGAGATTCTCGCCCGCCGGTCCGATCGAGGCAACGATGGTGTCGGGCACACCCGATTCGCTGCGGATCATTTCTTCCGTGTCCCACACACCCTTGCCCCACAGGTGGGTAGCATCGCGGAGTTCGACCTCGTCGTTGTGAATCCACAGATAGGTCGGACGCGGGGCGCGACCTTCGACGATGATCATGTCGTAGCCGGCGCACTTGAGCTCGGGCCCCCAGTGACCGCCAGAATTGGAGGTGGTGATGGCGCCCGTGAGCGCACCCTTGGTCACCACCATGTAGCGCGCGCCGCATGAGGCGTTGGTACCGGTGAGCGGACCGGTGACGAACAGCAGTTTGTTCTTCGGACTCAGCGGATCAACGTTTGGATCGCTCTCCTCCCACAGATAGCGCGCGCCCAGTCCGCGGCCGCCGACGTATTCGCGCGCCCAGTCTTGGCGCAGCGACTCCTTCTTGATCGTGGCACGCGAAAGGTTCACCCGCAGGACCGTGCCCGTCCAGCCGCCATGAATCCCGCCCGACGTTCCAGCCTGGTCGCCGATCATGCTCCACCTCCGGATCGCATCTCCGCGTGGGTCTGGTTGAGATCCGCGGCCCACGGGCCGAGCCAGTCGGCGGCGGGCGTGTCGACGTACTCGATGGCGCCGGTTGGACAGGCGTGTGCACACGCCGGATCGCCCGCGCACAGATCACACTTCACCGCCTTGTGTGTGTCGGGGCTGTACCAGACCGTGCCGTAGGGACAGGCGATGGTGCAGAGTCCGCAGCCGACGCACAACTCGGGCACCACAACCTTTGCCGCCGCCGCGGAGATGGTGATGGCGTTCACCGGACACGCGGTCAAACACCACGCTTCGTCGCATTGGAAGCAGGCGTACGGTGCATAGCTCGCCTGGTCGTCGAACAGGTGCACGCGAATGAGCGAGCGTGCAGGTTGAAACGTGCCGGTCTGCACGAACGAGCAGGCCAGTTCACACTGAATGCATCCAGTACATTTCTCCGGGATGATGCGCAGTTGCTTCGCCACGTCGTCTCCTCCGTCTGTCGCGCGCGATCCTAGCCCTACTCGTCGCAACGGAGCAAGAACATTCAACCACTAAGCGCGCGCTTGTGTCGCCCGCGCCCCTCGGCTATCCGGCGCGGGATGGCAGGATTCGAGTACGACCTAGCGTACGAGGTCGCGGATCTGGTGACGCGCACCGAGCGGTTACTCGACAAGCTGGGCCATCATTGGATCCGAAACGACGGGGTACGATGTAGCGAAGATCCGCGAGCCGAGCTCAGCGTCACGTTGTCGAGCGGGCACCGCGTGCGCGTGGCGATCGGTCCGCTGCCACCTGAGCGACAGACCCACACCCTCTTCTTCCCGCGCGCTTTGCTAACGGCCGACAGTGACGACGCGGACGATCACGAAGTGGCGGCGTTGCGCCACGCGTTCGTCGTCGCCCTGCTGCGCGTGGCGGGCTAAGTGGTGCTTGTTGCGTGACCGGGCCCCCGACGCATGAGCCCGCCGAGCGATAGTTCAGTGCGCGTGGATCGCGCCAGCGTCGGCGGCGCGCTGGGAGCGCTGATCCTGTTCGCGCTGTTCGTCGGCTTTTTCCGCCCCGGTTACGTTCAGTGGGGGGTCGACTCGCTGTGGGTCGCCACGCTGGTGTTGTGGGGCGCGACGATTCGCCGCATCAGCGGCACCACGTTGCTGCGGTCGTGGCCAAGCGCGCGCGGCCTCGTGTTACTGGGCGCATTGCTCGCGATCTTCGCCGCGTGCTGGCTGCCGTTCTACGACAACTGGCGCTGGGCCTACACGGGCGACTCCGTCGCATGGTTCTCATCGGCAGAAGGTTTGGCGCAGCACGGGTTGGTGCTGAATCTACTGAGCGTTCACGGCGTGGACAACAACTTCACGCTGCTGCACACACTCGGGTTCAACGCCCTGCTGTTCGTGTTCGAGCCAACGCTGTTCTGGCATCGCGTCGGCAAGTTGATCGCCAGCGGGTTGTCGCTGGCCGCCATCTACATGTACTTCGCGACCACGATCGGGCGGCGCGCCGCCGTGGCGGTTTTGATCGGCACGGCGACCAACTTTGTCT
This sequence comes from Deltaproteobacteria bacterium, assembly GCA_016178705.1. Taxonomy (NCBI): domain Bacteria; kingdom Pseudomonadati; phylum Myxococcota; class Myxococcia; species Deltaproteobacteria bacterium. The sequence goes on from JACOST010000018.1 coordinate 26,100, forward strand.
GGCTGTGGTTCTCGTACGTGAGCTATGGCCACATCGACAGCCACATCTTTTACTTTTCCACGCTGACCATGGCAGCGCTGATCTGGCGCGAGCCGGACCGGCTCGGGCTCTGGATGCTCTGCGGTCTCGTCGGCGGTGTCGCTTTGTTCTTCACGCAAACATCATGGTCGGCGGTTGCGGCCGTCGGCATCGTGCTCGGGGTGTTCGCACTGGCGACGCGCCGGTTGCCGTCGGCGATGGTCTATGGGATCTCGTTCGGCCTCGCGGGCGGCCCGGTGTTGGTGCAGCTGACGGACCTGCTGACGATGACGACGCGTCAGGCTGGATCGATTTACACCGTGGAGTACTTGCAACGCATCTTTACCACCATCCTGTGTTTGCCATTCGAGTCGCCACACCTCGGCGCGGGCGTCAACGGTGCGTTTCTGCGCTGGCCATTCGGCCGCTTGTACGTGGTCGGGTGCGCGCTCGCACTGATCGCCATCGTGCCGCCGGTGCGGCGGTGGCTGCGCATTCCGGCCGTCGCGCCGGTGCTGTTGGCGTTGCTGGTGTGGGATGCCGTGCTGATGACTGTGACGAACGGTGGCTACGGCACGCCGTCGACCAAGCGCACGTACAATCTCATCCCGCTGCAAGTCTTCTTCGCGCTGCTGCCGATGCTGGTGGTCGACGCATGGGCGATGCGATGGCGGTGGTCGCGCTACCTGAGCGGTGCAGCGATCGGCGGCGGCCTCGGGGTGTATGCCGTCTTCAATCTGCTTGTCATCGCGCAGCCGGCGCCGGGCGTCTACGGCGTCAACGTGTTTGACGGCTTGATCGAATTGCGCCAACGCTTTCCCGAGCGCCGCGTTCTGTTTCTCACCTCGCAGGCGGCCTACGCCGACACGTTCGCACCCGATAGTTTTTTGCAGCGGGCCTACAGAGTTCCGGAGCAACTCACCATTGACATGCGCTTCGAGGACGCGACCGTCACCGGCGCGTGCGAAGCACATTTGCTGTTGTGCTACGAGCCGAACGCCGACAAACCGCGCTTCCGGCCGCTGCTCGCGCGCTTCGACCGTGCGCTGCGGCCATTCCCGTTGCTGAACTCGTTCGAGATGGTCTGTTACGACTGCGTGACGTCGGAGGCGGCGAGTCCTTGAAACGGCAGAGGCAGGGGAAACCGCTCCCCTGCCTCTGCATTCCCTGAACGCCAGCGCGCTCAGACTTTCCCTTGCAAGAAGAACGCGATCACCAGCGCGTAAATCGCCAGTGCTTCCATGAACGCGATGCCGAGAATCATTGGCGTCTGGATACGATCGGCACAGTTCGGGTTGCGGCCGATCGACTCCATCGCTGCCGCCACCGCGCGACCCTGGCCCAAGCCAGCGCCGACTGCCGCGATACCGACCGCGAGACCGGCCGCCATTGCGATGTAGCCGCGGCTGCCGTCGCTGGCGCCTTCGGCCGCCATCGCCGTACCGCCCGACAGCAACCACACCAGCCCGCCCAGCATCATCATCTGTAGTGCTTTGCGCATGTTGTCTTCCTCCTTTCCTTCAGCGTTCGGAGCCCGTCCCAGCCACACCTCTCTGTCCTCCTCGCCACCCCACGGCCAGCGCCGACTCCGTTGTGATCAATGTGCTCAATGTGCGTGATGCGGCTCGTCGTGCGCGTCGTGATGCGCCGTCGCCAGCGACAGGTAGATCACGCTCAACAGCGTGAACACGAACGCCTGAATCACCGACACCATCGCTCCCAGCACATAGAAAAGCACCGGGACTACCATCTTCGTCAGATCGGTGAAAATCTCAAGCACCACGTGGTCGCCGGTCATGTTGCCGAAGAGACGTAAGGCCAGCGAGACCGGGCGCACGAGGTTGTCGATGATCTCCAGCGGGATCATCAAGAACGCCAGCCACCAGATCGGGCCGACGAAGTGCTTCAGGTAGCCCACACCGCGCGCGGCGAAGCCGTAGTAGGTGTACGCGACCAGTGAGATCACGCCAAGCGCGAAGGTGACATTGAAGTTGCTCGTCGGCGGCGCAAACCCCGGCAGCAGTCCGCAGAAGTTCGACGCGAGGATGAAGAGGAAGAAGGTCCCGTAGAGCGGCACGTACTTCTGCCCGCGATGCCCCATGAGCGGCGCGACGATGTGGGCGTTGAACAGGTCGACGAACATCTCCATCAGATTGCGGGCGCTGAGTTTGTCGTCCGGGACCACGGGATCATTTGCGGCTCGCAGTTGTCGCAACGCCACCAGCGCCCATCCCACCAGCGCGAGCATCACCAACGTCGCCGTCGCCGTGTGTTCCGGCAGCAAGTTGAAGCCGGGAATGATCTGGACCCAAGAGAAGCTGTGTTCCACTTACACTGATCCTTCCTTTGAAAGTACGCTCGGCGGGGTCGGAGTGAAGCGCAGCGCTTCGACCACGCAAGCGGCCAGCAAGAGTGTGATGCCGACGGCGAAGCTGAGACCATCGACCGGCACGCGCCAGAACACCAGCGCCAGCAAGCCGAGGAAGACGCCGAACTTGGCAACGAACAACCCGAGCGCGACGTAGCGCCCGCGTCCCGGCTGCAGTACGCGCTGGACGATTTCCTTGAGCAACCGGAAATTGAGGCCCATCACCGCGCCGCCGAGCAGCACGCTGCCGGCATAGAGCCACCCGGTCGCGACTGCGACGAGTGCCACCACGCCGAGCAGCACGACGTGCACGAGTTCGATGCGTTGGAGGTTCATTCCGAAAAGTTGCCTACGGCGAGCTATGCTTTTTCAGGCTCCAAATCAAGCGCTGCACGGCGCCCACGAACGCGCCCAGAGTGAAGAGCAGGGTCAGCCACGGCGAGCTGCCGAGCCAGCCGTCGAGGTAGTACCCCAGCACCACCCCAGCGACGATGATCCCGGCGAACTCGAAGCCGAAGCCGGTGTAGCGCGCGGCTTGGGCCAAGCCTGAATCTTTGGAGTCGTCGTCAGGCACGATTCAAATCTCGGCCAGCGTCTCGTCGGCAGCGCGGACAGTGGCTTCGACGTCGGCGTCGCTGTGGGCAAGCGAGATGAAGGCGGCTTCGAACGCGGACGGCGGGAGGTAGACACCGCGTGCGAGCATACCGTGAAAAAATTTCCCGAACTTCGCCGTGTCGATGCGCGGGATGTCGGCCGCGCCACGGACGCGATCGACGCCGAAGAACAGCGTCCACATCGAGCCAACGCGATTGACGGTACCAACGATCCGGTGCTTGGCCAGCGCGGCGCGCAAACCGGTTTCGAGACTGGCGCCGAGTTGTTCGAGTCGATCGTAGGGACTGCCGGCGCGCAACTGTTTGAGCGTTTCCAAACCAGCTGCGACCGCGAGTGGGTTCCCCGACAACGTTCCGGCTTGATACACCGGACCCTCGGGGGCGAGTTGCTGCATGATGTCACGCCGGCCGCCGAACGCGGCGAGCGGCATACCGCCGCCGATGACTTTTCCCAGACAGGTCAGGTCGGGTGTGATGCGGCGGAGCGTCTGCACACCACCGTAGGCGAGACGGAAACCGGTCATCACTTCGTCGAAGATCAACACCGCTCCGTGCGCCTGCGTGATCTCGCGCACGGCTTCGAGGAACCCCGGTTCGGGAATGACTACGCCCATGTTGCCGACCACCGGCTCGATGATGACGGCCGCGACGTGATGCCCTTCGGCTGCGAAGTACTTCGCGAGACCGTCACGGTCGTTGAACTCGGCGATGACGGTATGGGTGGTGACGGATTCGGGCACGCCCGGACTGTCAGGTACGCCGAACGTCAGGGCACCCGAACCGGCGCGCACCAGCAGCGCATCGCTGTGGCCATGGTAGCAGCCGGCGAACTTGATGATCTTGACGCGGCCGGTAAACGCACGGGCGAGTCGGATCGCCGTCATCGTCGCTTCGGTGCCCGAACTGACTAGGCGTACCATCTCGACCGACGGCAGCGCGTCCACAATCACGCGGGCTAACTCGATCTCGCGTGCGGTCGGGGCACCGAAACTGGTACCATCGCGCATCGCTTCGTGAATCGCAGTGAGCACTCGGGGGTGCGCGTGGCCCAGGATCATCGGCCCCCACGAGCCGACGTAGTCGATGTACGTGTTGCCATCGGCGTCGACCAGATTCGCACCTCGTGCGCGCTGAATGAACAGGGGATGACCGCCAACGGCTTTCCACGCGCGCACGGGGCTGTTGACGCCGCCCGGAATGACTTGGCGCGCGGCCGCGAACAACTTGTCGGAGAGATCGGGCGCCTTCATGATGCGGCGTGGCTAACCCGCGGGTCTGCTTCAGTCAAGGCAAACGTGGTTCGCTTGCAATTTGGCCGGCGATCCTTCTACGCTGCGGCGTCATGGCCACCAAGGGAATCACGGAAGTCGTAAAGGTTGGGCGACGGGGCGAGTTGACCTTGTCGCGGCGCGTGCGCGCCGCCTTCGGCGTGCAAGAAGGCGACGAAATGGTGCTGAGCGTCGAAAGCGAGCAACTCGTGTTGCGCCGCAAAGCACACCGCTTCGGCGAGTACCTCGATTCGTTGACCGCCAAGCCGTAGCCGCTCAGCGCCCGCGGCGTTCGCCCCAACGATCCCAATACGTCATGTCCTCTACCGGCCGGCGCGTCGTCGGACCGTATTTGCCGTGCGGAAATCCGAGCGGGATCAGGGCGACGGTTTCGGTGTCGGTGGGAATGCCGAACTCGGTTTTGATCTCATCTTCGAACATAAGGTGGAGGGTCGTCAGCGTGGCGCCGAGGCCGACGCCGCGCGCGGCGAGCAGGAGATTCTGCACGGCGGGAAAAATTGACGCGTAGAGCGCCGCCCCACTGCGCCGTGTCCCTGGCAGCGGAGGCGGCAGCGGGCGCGGCACCATGCAGATCAGCAGCAACACCGGCGCTTCGTGCAGGTGTTCGGCGAGATGCACGGCGGACTGCACCATGCGCATCTGCGCGCGCAATTCGGCAAGGGGCAGCGACGGGCGTTCGGCGGCCGCCGCTGCATTGGCGCTCGCGTAGAGATCCCACGCACGCTTGTATCGTTCTTGGAGGAAGCGCTTTCGCGTAGCATCGCGCACGACGACAAAGCGCCACACCTGGGTGTTGCTGCCGCTCGGCGCCTTGGTGGCAGCTTCGAGCACGCGCCAGAGCAGATCGTCTGGGATCGGATCGGGCTTGAGTCGGCGCAAGGCACGCTGCGAATAGATCGCCTCGAATAGTCCAATCTCTCCAATTTCGCCGATCTCGCCAATCTCATCATTCATAGTCGACGCCTATCGCGCGGCGATGGAAGCCGTCAATCGCCGACGCCCTGGTTGGCTCGGGTTTGACGAAGTGCCCTCGGCCGTCGCATACCTGCTGTACGTGTGAACTCAGCGACACGAACAGAGGGAGGCCGTTATGGGTCTGGTAACCGAGCGGGCGTTGTCGGCCCGCGATTTCCTTGACGAGTGCATCGCCTTCAAGCGCGACCGCGGCCCGCAGAGCCGCTTTCTGCGCGGCCTGGTACTGGGCAAGCTCGATAATGCGCAGGTCAAACGCTGGGCGAAGGACTTCTACTATTACGTCGAGCCGGCGATTCCGACCATCGCGGCGTGGCTCTCCGCGGCGCCGACGTTGCCGGACCGCGAGATTTATCGCTTGATTGCCCGTAACCTCGCCGGCGAGATGGGCTACATCAAGGAGGCCGAGCATCACGACCTGTACCTACAATTCTGTGCGGGACTCGACATCACTCGGGCGGAGTTGCTCGACCACTTGCCCCTGGGGTCGACCATCGGCGCAGCGTCAACGATGGGGTACTATTGCCGCAACTCGTTCGAAGAAGGACTCGGGGCATTCGGGCTCGCCGTCGAAATGGAGGTGCCGGGCCGTCCGAACGGCGCCAAGTTCATCCACGATGGCTTGCAGCAGCACTATGGTCTCGACGCCAAGACGCTCGAGTTCTGGTCGATTCACGTGGCGGCGGAAGAAGAGCACGGCGAGAACGCGGTGCAGGCGCTCGAACACTGCGGTCAGACGCGTGAACAGCAAGCCCGCATTCGGCGCGCCTTTCGCTTCAGCATTCTGGCGCACGCCAGCATGACGGAAGGGTACGACCGCTTCCTCGATTCGTAGTGCGGGTCATCCGAACGTGACGCGATGAGTTTGTGGGCTCGCCTGTTTCAGCGCAAGGCGGCGGTGAAGCCGTCCCCAGCCCCAGCGCCACCGCCGCCTTCAGTGTCAGAACAGGTCGTCGAATTGCCAACCGAGCCGTTCGTGTTCGAGTGTCAGATGTGTGGCAAAGTGTTCGAGGCTCGGCGCAAGAAGCCGCTGTGCCCGGAGTGCGATAGCGCGGACGTTCAACTGGTGAGCGGGTAACGGTGCCCGTCGCTGCCGTCGCCCGTACTTCGAGCTGCGGGATGGGCCATTTGAGGCGGCGTGGGGGTCGCCTGCAGACGCATGCAAGGTGCCGGGGCGCTTTTTTCGTTTGACAAACACATGCCGTCCGATAGACATTTGGATACTGAATTCGACACGGAATCGGCGGCAGCATGTGCCCGTCGATCGCGAGGAGAACTACATGAGAAAACCGTTGCTGATGGCGCTGGCCGGGGTTTGGAGTTTGGGGGCTGCCGCAACAGCTTCAGCGCAACCGGTCAATCCGGTCAAATTCGATGCGCGGCCGCCATACGAGATCGCCAAAAGCCCGGAGTTCCTCGCTGTGGCCGATATGAACAGCGACGGTGTGCCCGACCTGATATCGAGTTCGCCGACATCTCAGAAGGTTACCGTTCTCACCGGGGGCTCGGGCGGTTTCGCGGCAGTGGTGGCCGCCGGGCCGTTTCTGACGACACGATTCAGCAAGCTGGAACAAGTTGCAGCGGGCGATCTGAACGGTGACGGTTTCACCGACGTCGCCGTGGCGGACTCACAGGCCAATCAGGTCGTAGTGCTAATTGGCAATAACGATGGGTCGCTCAGCAACCCGGTGTTCATTCAGACCGGCAGCAAACCGTGGGGCATTGCCATTGGCCAGTTCGGCAACACGGCGTGCAACGACATCGCGGTCACGAATCAGTCCGACGACAACGTCTCGGTATTTTTCAACCGCTGCAGCGGCAACGGGCGCGCGTCATTTACGCCGCCCACGAGCTTTCCCACCAGCAAAAAACCGGGACTCCTGTTCACTAACGATTTCAACAACGATTTGCTCCCCGACCTCGTCGATATCAACATCGGAAACATCGGCGCGAACGATATGACCGAACTGCTTGGCACCGGGGTCAATTTCCAAAACCACGGCAACTTCGTGGTTGGCGACGGCGCCCAGCAGGCGACCACGTTTGACTTTGACAACGACGGCAACGTCGACATCGCGGTGGCCAGTGGCCGCATTACATCGCGCCACGTATTCTCCAGTTCGTTTACCGTGTTGCTTGGAGACGGCACCGGGTTTTTCGGACGCTCGAACAACTTCCAAGTGGATTGCACGCAGCTGATCCCCAGTACCGCCGTGTGTCTGCCGATCGGCATTGCCGCTGGCGATTTCAATCTCGACGGTATTCCAGATCTCGCGGTTGCCGTCGCCTATGCGAACAAACTCCTGATCTATGCCGGCAACGGTGATGGGACATTTGATCTGATCGGCCAGCCGATCGATATCGTCGGCAATCCCACCTTCATGGTGGCCGCGGATTTCGATGACGACGGTCGCGTCGACTTGGCGATCGCCGAGCGCGCCGACGCAACCTCGGGTGGAGTGATCCGTCTCTTACTGAACAATACCGACTTCCCGATACCGGCAACCGCGACGCCGACACCTACCGGACCCACTTTGGGGCCGAAGGCTACTGCGACGGGATCCGTGCGACCCCCGGTCACACCGAGCAAACAAAACGGTGACCTCTGCGGCGGCCAAGACGAGTGCTTCTCCGGCTTCTGCGAACAGGGGCGCTGCTGCAACCGCGCCTGCAATGGGGTGACGGAGTCCTGCGATCAGAATCCGAATCCCGGTATCTGCCTGCCGAAGGTCATCCCGAGCCGGACGCCGACAACCGGTGGGACTGGCAGCACCGTCGTCGGCCGTAGTAGCGGTTGTTCTACGGACGATCGTGGCAGCTCACCTTGGAGCCCGTTCGCGGTCGTGTTCATCCCCGCCGCGCTGTGGCTCGGACGGCGGCGGAACGTTGGTCCCGCCCGCGCGACGATCCGCAACCGCACTCGGTAACATCGTGCCCAGCACGGCCGTCCACTCACTCAGGTGTTGAGCGGCCGTGCTGGGATCTTCGAATCGCAACACGTAGCCGTCACGTTCACCCCGATCCCGCAGCCAGGCGGCGAGGATCGTAGTGCCATCGACGTCCTCCGCAGACAACGCCAGGGGTTGACGCGGGGCGACATCGCGAAGCATCGCTGAGAGATCGGTGCCGTCACGCACGGTGCCTCGCGCTGTCAGCCGACCGGCTACCACGAGGTAGGCGACCACCGCCTCGCGATCCAACGTTGGTTGCATCACCAAAAAGTGCTGCTGCGCCACGACCCACCCGAGCGTGCGCTGCCGGCGCAGCAGACGCTCGAACTGTTCCAGATCGCGTTGCGCACTGGCGGCAGCCTCGAAGCGCAAGGCGTCGGTGTGCGCATCGCGCCGCAGGGTGAGCGTGGCGCGCACCTCGGTGGCAACCGCGGCGTCGCCCGCCATCAAACGCAAGAACGTCGCGACCTGTAGCTGGTAGTCAGCGGCAGATGCCCGCCCAACGCACGGCACACTGCACGCATCGATCTGTCCCTGCAGACACGGCGTTGCCGATGGCTCGGGGCGCAAGCGGCCGATGCATGTGCGCAGCTTGAATACGCGCGTGACCAGCCCCATGACGTTCACGGCCGACTCGCGCGAACGAAACGGGCCGAAGTACTGCCCGCCCCGCTGGCTGATCTGGCGGCTGATCATCAGCCGCGGAAACTCCGCGTCGCTCGTCAGCTTGAGGAACGCGATGCGGGGCAAATGCTTTCGCAGACGGTTGTACGGTGGTTGCTCGCTGCGGATCGCTTCGGCCTCACGCAGTGACGCTTCCAATTCTGACGCAGTGATCTCGACGCGCACGGCGTGAATGTGGCGGATCAGATCGAGCGTCTTGTTGCTGTGTCCGTTGGCGTTGCTCAAATACTGGCTGACGCGCTGACGGAGGTTCTTCGCCTTGCCGATGTAGAGCAACCGCTCGTCAGCGTCCACAAAGCGATAGATGCCGGACGACTCCGGCAGTGCCGTGACCGCGCTGCGCGGCAGTGGGCAGGCGAAGGCGCGACCGTCGCGCGCGCTCGCTTGCAGCGCCAGCACTTGATCGAGCCGCGTCACTCCGCGCTGCGCGAGCAATTCGAGAAAGTGCAGCCAGACCTCCGCCGTGATGGCCGCGTCGCCCAAGGCACGGTGCCGATCGACCAGCGGGATGCCAAAGTGCGCGGCCACCGTGTCGAGTCCGCGCCGGCGCAACTGCGGCAGCAGGCGCCGCGCGAGCCGCAGCGTGCAGACGTGCGGCTGGTGGAGCGGAGAACCTCGATGCGTCTGCACCGCGGCGTTGAGAAAGCCCAGATCGAAGTTCGCATTGTGCGCAATCAGTACCCGTTCGCCGACGAACTCGAGGAACTGCGGCAGCACATCGGCAACCCGCGGCTGGCCTGCCAGGTGATCGTCCGTAATGCCCGTGAGCTGAGTGATGAAGAACGGCAAGCGGCGGCCGGGATCGATCAACTGCGAGAAACGTTCAGCGAGACGCCCGCCCGCAATCCGGACCGCGCCGATCTCGATGATGCCGTCGCCGTGCTGCGGCGATCCGCCGGTGGTCTCGATATCGACGACGACGAACTCGGTGTCGGACAACGCTCGCGCCAGCGTTGCGTGCGCGCTGGCGATCCAGCACTGATCCGCCTCACGAAACGCGAAACGTGGATCGCTGGCGAGCAGCGTCTGCATGAAGCGCGGACCGAACTCGCGATCCGCGCCTGGCTGCGTGAAGATGAGATCGAGCAGCTCGTGGGCACCGGCTCCGGCGGGGCGGTCGAGGAGGTAGCGGTGGAGGGCATCGCGCATTCCGTGCACGTCTACCACCACCAACCGGAGACGAACAAGAGGCGAACATCAGCCCAGAATGAATTCGCCGCGTGGCTACGCCGCGATCTTCTGGGCGAGGAACGCTTCGATGAAGCGGTCGATATCGCCGTCGAGCACCGCATCGGTGTTGCCGATCTCGACCCCGGTGCGGTGATCTTTGACCAAGCGGTAGGGGTGCAGCACATACGAGCGGATTTGGCTGCCGAACGCGATGTCCCGCTTGGTCTTGCTCAGCTCGTCCATCCGATCGCGCTGCCTTTGCAGTTCGAGTTCGACCAAGCGCGCGCGCAGGATCTTCATCGCCATGGATTTGTTCTTGTGTTGCGAGCGCTCGTTCTGGCAAGCCACGACGATACCGGTCGGCAGGTGAGTCAGCCGCACCGCCGAGTCGGTCTTGTTCACGTGTTGGCCACCCGCCCCGCTGGAGCGATAGGTGTCGATGCGTAAATCGCCTTCGTCGATTTCGACTTCGACCTCATCGGTAACTTCCGGGTAGACGAAGAGCGAAGCAAACGAGGTGTGCCGTCGGGCGTTGGCATCGAACGGCGAAATCCGCACCAGCCGATGAATACCGGCCTCGGCCTTGAGATAGCCGTAGGCGTACGGACCTTCGACGGTGAAGGTCGCGCTCTTGATGCCGGCCCCTTCGCCGGCTTGCTGATCGACGAGTTCGGTCTTGAAGCCGCGGCGCTCAGTCCAGCGCAGGTACATGCGCAACAACATCTCGGCCCAATCTTGCGCCTCGGTCCCGCCCGCACCGGGGTGCAGGGTGACGATGGCGTTGCCGGCATCGTGCTCGCCGCCGAGCATGCCCTGCATCTCCATGGCGTGGACCCCGGTTTCGATGGATTCGATTTTCGCCAGCGCTTCACGAGCCGCGTCCACGTCGCCCTCGCGCGCCATCTCGGCGAAGATCTGTGCCTCGTCGAGTTCGCCGCGTTGGCGGCGCCAGGCGTCGAGTGGCTCGGCGAGTTGCGAGCGCTCCTTCAGTGTCGCTTGAGCTTTCTCGCTCTCGTTCCAAAACGAGGGGGCTGCGGCGGCCTCGTCCAACTTGGCGATCTGCGCTTCGCGCGCCGCGACGTCAAAGATGCCTCCCGAGGAGAGTCAAACGCTCCTCCAAGCCGCTAAGGCGTTGCTGCAGTTCTGCCGGTTCGATGCTCATGCTGTCGCGGGACCGCCTTTCTGTTGCTGATCGTGCACCTTCATTCCACTTCACATGGCAGCAGGCAAGCCGGGCGCGTAGGATAGGATTGGGTATGGATAAGGCGCGCGGATCGTGCATTTGCGTTGAAGCACCCCCGCCGGTGCTGTACAAATGGACGCGGTGAATCATGCTGCCCAGGAGTTGTGGACGTACGTGGCTGATGGTCGCTCGAAGGCGCGGATCGTGGCGCCCGAGAGCGCGCCGCCGTCGGCGTCTGCTGGTTTGACGTGAGACATCCACGCGTGCCGTCCCACCCATTGATGTCGTGGTCGTGGCGGTTCACTCTGTTTCTTCTGACCGGCGTCGCATTCGCGCCGGCGAAGATTGCGGCACTCGTTCCCGATGCCTCGAGCATCGGCGTAACCTCGGCCGAACAACCCGCAGGGAGTGGCAGCGGCCCGGGCGCCGTGGCCAACGCGGATGGTTGTCTGGTCGCGTTCACCACGCGGGCAGCGCTCACCGCCAGCCCCAACGATGACTCCAACCAGGCGACTGACGTGTACGTGCGCGATCGCTGTGCTGGAGTGACTGAGCGCGCGAGTATTGGTCCAGCGCAACGCCAGGGCAACGCTGCCAGCACGCGCCCAGCGATCAGTGACGACGGCTGCGTGGTCGCGTTCGAATCCGATGCGAACAATTTCGACGACACGGTGACCGACACCAACAACGTGGGCGACGTCTATCTGCGCGATCGCTGCGCGAACACGACGGAACTGATCTCGCGCACGCCCGCCAATCACGCGGGCAATCGGCGGAGCTTCGATCCGGTGCTGAGTACCGACGGGTGTCTGGTCGCCTTCGTATCCGAAGCCACCGATCTCACCGACGAGCCCGCCACTGGCGGCACCCATTTGTTCGTCCGCGACCGCTGCCACGGCACGATCGATCGCTTGGCCGACATGAGCCCGTTGCCGATCCGCGCGATGCGCGTCCTTCTCTACCACGGCAATGCCGGCGTGATTCAGGAACCCGACACCTATGCGAGCCTGACCGACCGCTATCAGATGCTCGGCGCCGACGTGTTGGAGACCGCCAACTTTCCGAACGACCTCAGCGACTTTCGCCTGGTGTTCATCATCTCGCCCGGCTCCACCGACGGCACGCCCGCGAGCTTCTTCAGCGACGCCCAGGTGGCGGCGTTGCGCGCGTTCATCGACGGCGGCGGGCGCCTGATCGTGCTCGGTGAAAACAGCAGCCTGCCGGGCGCGTCGACGGTGAACGATCTGCTGACGCGACTCGACACCCGCGTGCGCGTGAACCTCGATCACTTGTTCACCACCGCGTGCGGGTCGGTGCCGGTGACCAACATCGCGGCCGACCCGCTGACGCAGACGCCGAATCCGGTGACGAGCGTGACGTTTTCCGACGCGGCCTCGGTGCAGGTCGTCAACGGATCGACCTCGTGGCCGGCCGCCGCAGCGCCGCGCTGTCTAGTGACGGGCGCGAATCAGAAGTGCCTAGCACTGACGCAGCAATTGGCGACCGGTGGACTCGCGGGTGATGTCCTACTGGTAGGCGATTCGAATGTGTTCGCCGACCAGTGCGGATTCATGCGCGACACCTCGACCACCGGCAACCGCTGGCTGGCAGCCAACTTGTATCTGCTGGCGCCGGCCACCGCGCCCCGCAAGCAACTGCTCAAAGCCCACGCCTTCGATCAGGCGGGTCACGTGTTGGTGTTTACGAGCGACGCATTGCTCAACGACGACGCCAACTCGCCGTCAGACGTGTTCGCAATCGACTTGAGCACTCATCAACTGGAACACCTGAGCCGCCCGCTGGTTGGCACATCGTCGGGCGGGCGCAGTTACGGCGCCACCATTAGCGCCGATGGCTGTGAGGTCGCGTTCATCTCGGAAGGCGCGACGCTGGTGAGTGGCGATACCAATGGTGTTGCGGACATCTTTGTGCGCAATCGCTGCGCGGGGACATTGCGACGCGTGCTGACGGCGCAGTCGACTCAACCGAATGGCACTACGCCGCTGGCGACGATCACCGCGAGCGGTCGCCTCCTCGCATTCGAATCGGATGCGACCAACTGGATCAGTGGCGACACCAACGCTCTGCGCGACGTGTTCGTGCAAGACCTAGTCAGCGGCGCCACCGAGCGCGCCAGCGTCGGCGTGTTCGGCCAAATCGCGCGGCTCAGCCTGTTAGAAGACATCGCCGATGCCGGTCGACTCGTCGTGCTCACCAGCGCGCAAGGGTTTTGGACCGTCGACAAGAATCAAGTCAACGACGTCTACGCCTCGTCAATCGCGATCGCGCCGCGGCGGCCGACGCCGACGCCGTCGCCCACGCCCAAGCCGGTACAGGCGATCATGTTTCCCGGCACCATCATCGGCACCATCAGCACCGCGACTGCCGATGTGTTCTTGGGCGATTCGTGCAGTCAGGCTGGCACCATCGCGAACATTGCCTTGAGCGGCATGATCAGTAGTTTCGCGCTCACCGCGTTCGAAGCGCCGTGCGCCAATCCCGCCGCCGGCCAAATGGCGTCGCTGCCGGTGCAGCTAACCGGCGGCCAAACGCTGCATGTAGTGTTCAGCTTCGCACCCAAGGGCACCGGTCACTTCGTCGCCGTGGCAACCGTGCTCGGTCCGACCGGTAACGTGGTCGCGTCGTTCTCGTTGCAAGCGCAGGGACTCGGTATTCCGACCGCGACCTCGACGCCATCCGTAACAAGGACGGCGACCGCCACGCGCACCTTCACACGCACAGCAACGCCGTCGGCGTCGCCGACCGACACCGGCACTCCCACGCGCACGCAGACGCCCTCCAACACGCGCCGGCCGACCAACACGTTCACACCGTCGCCGTCGCGGATTCCGACGCGCACCGCTTCGATCACGACAACCCCGTCGCCGACCGCATCGGCGACCCTCACTGTCACTCGCTCGCCCTCGCGCACACCGAGCGCGTCGCCGTCGGTCACGCCGACGATCACCGACACCCCGCCGCCAACCAGCACGCGAACCCTGCGGCCAACCGCAACCACTTCGCCGACTTTCACCGCGACGGACACGCGCACTCCGTCGGTCACGGCGACGGCGAGCAACACGCGTATTCCAACTCGCACCTTTTCGCCGTCGCCGACCGTGCCGCCCACGCGCACGCGCACCGAGACCGCCACTGCCACGTTCACCAAGACCCCGACGTTGACGCCGACGGCGACGAATTCGCCGATACCGAGCAACACGCGGACGCCCACCATCACCCCGACGGCCACGCCGTCGCAGACCCTCACCAACACCCGCGTACCCAGCCGCACGCGGACCGAGACGCCGTCGCCCACATCAACGCGCACGCCAAGCAATACGCCCACTCAGACGCCAACGCTGTCGCCCACCGCGACACCAACGCTGACGTTCACCCGCCCGCCCACGCGCACCGTCACCGCGTCGCCAACATTGACGATACGCCCGACGGAGACGGCCAGCCGAACGCGCGTGCCGTCGAAGACACCCACGTTCTCACCGACTCCGTCGCCATCGCGCACGCCGACGGAGAGCCCGTTGCCGACGATCACGAATACCCGGCGGCCGACAGTGACCGTGACACGAACTCACGTCCCCTCGCACACCGCGACCGGAACGGTGACCCTGTCGCCGACACGCTCGCGCACCGCGACGATCTCGCGCACGCCTACGATCACGCTCACCCCGACCGTCACCGCTACCGCGACCGTGACATCAACCGTGACCGCAACCGAGACGACGACACCGACGATGACTGAAACGGCGACCGAGACGGCCACCGAAACGCCGGGGTCGTAGCTCCAAAAGCGTCCTGCCTCTCAAGTTCGATGAATGGGGCTGAGATCACGAAACCACGAAACAATGAAAACCACGAAAGAGATCTTCCCCCCTGTGGTTTCGAGCTTTCGTGGTTTCGTGATTCTCCGAGCTTCAGATCGAATTACGCACACGTCGGCGAGAACAGAAACGGAAAGGGATCCATCCTATGCCACGCTTCGGAGTTTCGATTCCCAACGGTTGGTTGCTGGAGTTGTCGAAGGTCGACGGGGCCGCGCAGAAGTGGGCAACGACGCGCGCCAACGTGCTCGCCGCCGAAGCCCATGGCTTCGACTCGGCGTGGATCGTCGATCACTTTCACACCTTTCCGCTCAAGACGGTCGAGGCCACCTTTGAAGCCTTCACGACACTGACGGCATTGGCCGCAGCCACCAAGACCATCCGTCTGGGTCAGATGGTGACTTGCAACTCGTACCGCAACCCGGCCCACCTCGCGAAGATCACGGCGTGCCTCGATGTCATCTCCGGTGGCCGGCTCGACGTCGGCATCGGCGCGGGTTGGTATTCGGAAGAGTACGACGCCTACGGCTACGAGTTCCCGCCCATCGCCACTCGGCTGCGCATGCTCAAAGAAGCCTGCCAGATACTTAAGCGACTGTGGACCGAAGAACGCGTCACGTTCAGCGGTCAGCACTACCAATTGAAGGACGCGATCTGCGAGCCGAAGCCGCTGCAGAAGCCACACCCTCCGCTCCTGATCGGTGGCAGTGGCGAGAAGGTGCTGTTGCGCCACGTGGCGCGCTACGCCAACGCGTGGAACGCCAACCTGCCGTTCGACGAGTACCAGCGCAAGCTCGGCATCCTGCGCCAACACTGCAAGGAGGTCGGACGCAACCCCGACGAGATCGAACTGACGGTATCGCTGCCGATCGTGATCGTCGACGATCACAGGGACATCAACGCGGTACTCTCAGAACGTGTGCCGAAGACGATTCCCGTCGAGATGCTACGCAAAACCTACGAACAGCGCGGCGCCATCTTCGGCACACCCGCGGAAGTAGCGGAGCGCCTGCAGCCGTGGATCAAACTTGGACTCGGTACGATCATCTGCGCATTCGCCGATCCCGTCAGCCGCAAACAGATGGAACGCTTCGCCAAGGAAGTGCGACCGACGCTGTAAAGGCGCCGCGACGGCTCCCGGGGGCAGCCCACCGCTACCTCCATCGCTCAACCCGTCGATTCCCGCGTCAGATCTCGCACGAGTCGCTTCATTCTAGCCTCTGCCACCAGCGGAGTCCCAATGCCGCCGCCGCGATCAGGCCAACCCCGATGATGACCAACCACTTCCATGCCCGAGTTGCCGGCGCTTCGTCAGAAACGGGTGCGCGCGTGGGTTGCTGGGTCGGCAGCGCCGCTCGCAGATGCGCCGTTGCCAGCGGCTGCGGCGAAGTCGCGAGCGGAAGCGGCTCGCGCCCACCTTCAGGCCCTTCCGTCGGGGACTGCGCCGGCCCGCTAGTCCTTGTCGGGAGTGGGACCAATGTTGGTGGGTCCATCGATACATCTTCGTAACCAGGGGGCGGCTGAATCGGCTCCGTCAGAAACTTCATCGGCTCGCCGAAGGGTCCCCACTGCACCGTCACCCACACTTGTGCCTCTACCGGATCACGGAACCACATCGGGTAGAAGGTCACAGACACATCGACTCCGGCTACGCGCCCCGCCCGAAACCATCTCTTGTTCGGATCGGGCAGATCGCCAAGGTCACTCGCAATGCGCAAGGCCTTCGTCGGATAGGCCGACTGCTCCGCAGATACTCCTGACACGCTCGACGGCTCTCGATACTGGTTCTGTCACTCCGAAGAAATCTGCGGCGTTTAGGGCGTTGCCCGCAAGCACGGTGAAGTGTGCACGTTCAATGTCGATTTCAATCTGCTCGCCGCTTGGGAGAACGATAGTCAACGGCTCTTCGTGAAAGACGCCGCAGCTCGAGTCTTCAAGCCCGCGAGTCCGCCACGGGCGTAGCCCCGCGTCGAAGATGATCTTGAGATTGTTACCTTGCCGCAAATCGATCGTGCGACGTTCCGTGGCCGAAACCACGCCCACACCACCACCCCAGATAACGAGGGCGGCGACGACGCACTGTAGTCCGACCGACTGAGCCATAGTTCAATAGATGGCGAACGAGCCGAGAACCGATGCGCGAAAAACTGTAGTCGTTTTACTCCCTGTCTTTCAGGTCGCGTGGGACTTCAGCCTGTACCGGTGCAGCGAAACTGCCGAGACTCCAGCCATCGACCGACCGCAGACCAATGCCCGAGACGGGGATGCCCCAAGCTGCTCAGGACACGCCAGCGGACAGTCTGCCCCGCGATTGCCGGTTGCGCCGCGCGAGGGCGAAGAGGCCGTTTGCTGCTTCGACCAGCGCTTGCGCGCCGCCCGGAGCGAAGTAGACCTCGCCACACCGGTTGCAAACCAGGGCACGGATGCCCGCCACCGACACGCGAATGCCTTCACGTTCGAACTCTTGCTTGATCGTCCGCTTTCTCACGGAACCTCCGCACTCAGAGCAGGGGGTATGGAGCGTTCGATTCATTTCTTTCTCCCGCGTTGCGTGGGCGTTACCCACCATGGACGTTGCGGTACATAGGCGGTCACGATGTCCAGCACGCTACCGTCGCTCAAATCGCACAAAATATGTAAAGCGGAAGAAGTGGTCGGCGTGAAGTGGAAGCGTCCAAGCATCAGACACCGGTGCTCCTCGGGATACTCCTCGATCGCACGGATCCTACCACTCAGCGCTTCCACTAACTGCCGTTCGTCGAACCCTTCTTCCACCATATGCCTCACAGCGTGGAGACCCACCCTATAGCACCCTGACGCCACCAGTCGCTGAACTTGACGTGCCTGGTCTGCATCATCACCGATCCTTGGCATCGAATGCGCTCATCCCCTTCTATCGGACTCCGTCATCCAGTTCCGGCATTGGCACGTGGACAGCGCGCGCATTCAGGACACGGTTGTCCGTCGGATGTCCGTCTACATCACAATTGCCAAGGCGTCGAGATAGACAAGGCTCACCGATCGCCCCCAACTGTCTCGCCCTTCGCGGACTATTGCTTGGATTCCAGGTCGATGACGAGGCACCGGCCACTAGGCCGCGCGGTAGTACACGCGATCGCCGCGGGTGTCCTTGGTAACGTGGCCGCGGTGGATGAGGTGCTCGAGGTGGGCGAGCGTCTCGAACGTGGCCGGGAATTGCACCTGCAGCGGGCTGTTGAAATCCATCCCGAAGGCGTGGCAGGCGACTTCGTAGCCGGTGTGCGGGGCGTGGCGCACGCAATCGAGCATCTCCTTCATGCGGTACTCGTGGTGCTGGATGATCTGATTGGCGCGGTGGCGGTGGTCCGGGAACACGCCGCCGTGGGCCGGCAGCACGAGGTTCACGTCGAAGCGCTGTACCTTCTGTTGTGACGCGATGAAGTCGCCGAGCGGATCGCCGGCACTGCCGGGAAAGTAGCCAACGTGCGGCGTGATCCGTGGCAGCAGGTGATCGCCGACGATCATCAGCTTTTCCTTGCGCAGGTACATCACGCAGTGACCCGGTGAGTGCCCGGGCGTCCAGATCACTTCGACTTCGAAGTCGCCGACGCGAATCACGTCGCCGTCGTCGATGAACGCATCGGGCGCGGTCGTAACGTACAGACCGGACCAAAATTCCGCCGGCGATGGAATGTGGGCGAAGCGCTCGATCGGAATACCACAGGCGGCGAAGAACTTGACCGCATCAGCCGGCCGCTCGTGCGGCGCGAACATGTGCGAGCGCTCGTATTCCGCGCGATGCATGAACAGCTTCGCGCCGGTGAGTTCCTTGTACGCCTTCGACGTCCCGAAGTGATCCGGGTGATGGTGCGTGCAGATCAGCTTGGTGATCTGCGATGGCCGGCAGCCGACCGTGCGCAGCGCCTCTTCGAAGGTCTGAATGCTGTCGGTGCTGTTGACTCCGGTATCAATCAGCGCCCACTCGCCGCCGCTGTGCAAGAGGAAGACGTTGACGATGGTCGGCCGCATCGGCAACGGCAAGTGCAGGATGAAAACGCCGGGCCACACTTCCCGGATTTTAGGTTCCATACGTCGCTTGAATTGCCGAGAGTGCGGGGCCTACTCGTGCAGGCGATCTTGGACCGCGAAGGTGACGCGAATCTTCACACGCCAGTGCGCGACCGTACCGCCCTCGACGCTAGCGGAGATGTCGTCGACGTGGACGTGGCGAATGCCGTCGATGGTCACCGCCGCGCGCGCCAACGCGATGTTGACGGCGTCCTCGATGCTGTTCGCCGATGCGCCGGTCAACTCAATCGTCTTCTCGACCATCACGCACCTCCCGCAGCCGACCGTATGGAAGCTCTCCGCACCAGTCAAGCCAGCCGGCGTGGTTACGGCGTGGCTGACGGCTCGAATGCTTCGCGCAAGACGCGTCCCGTGAGTTCCTTGGGGACAGCTTTGCCTTTGATCGTGCGCGGCATGCGCACGCCGAGTAGCCACGCGGCCGTGGCGCCGAGGTCGGGATTTGCGGCTTGCGGCACCGCACCGTCGTCGGCCACCACTTGCGCTCGGACACTCGGATCGCCGCCAGTGATGAGGATGGGGATGTGCGATTCGTCCGGCCCGCCGTGATTGCCGAGCAATCCCGCCACGCGCGGCGTGAACGGGTCGCCGAAGTGATGGTGCGGCTTGGCCACCAGAATCAGCTCACCGGTGCGCGGATGTTCGAGGTGCCAATCGGGATGCGCGTGCGCCAAGGTGAACTCGCTGCCGCCGTCGGCCGGATTTGGAACGCGGTACCACGCCTCGGCCACTTCCGGCTGCGCTAGCGCGAGCGCACGAGCCTGGGCCATCCGTTGGCCATCGGCGTCGCTGAGTTTGTCGCGGCTGCCGCCGGCCAACGCGATCGACTCGACCGCCCCGTTGGCGACCGGCACCAGGTCGGTGAATCCGGCGCGCAGTAACTCACGGCCGAACAGCACCAACGGATACGGGCGACCTTCCGCGCGGTTCGGTTCAACCGAGGCGAAGCCGTGATCCGCCGTAATCATCAGCACCGTCCGCGGCCAACTCTCCTGCTGTTGGAGGAACGTGAGCAGACGCCCGACTTGCCGGTCCGCTTGGCTGAGCGCCTTGCGCGCAGGCACGGAGTCGGGCCCGAAAATGTGCGACGTACGGTCGACATCGGGCAGCGCGGCAAACATGAAGTCTGGCTGACGTTGCTCGATGGTCCGCACCACCTCGTCCATCGTGCGTTGATCCGACGCAAAGCCGGCGCGCACGTCGATCGCCTCCGCTTCACTCGCGGCATCGCCCCACAACATATCGGGCGCGTGCTGTTGATCGGGCACAGCGGAGAATAGGTTGACGAGTTTCGACTTGCCGAACAGTCCGGCGGTGACGAGCGCGGGGCGTTCCTTTTCAATTACCGTGAACAACGTCTCGACCTCGAGATATTGCGCCGACTCGGTACTGACCGGCGCGTGTGCCGGGTCACGGTCCCAAAACGAGTTGCCGACGATGCCGTTCGCCGCGCTATAGGCCGCGGTCATGATCGCCGCATGGTTGGTGTTGGTCACTGATGGCATCGCCGCCCGCGCGGCGGAGTAAGACGTCGCGCGCAGGGGCCCGGGGTGACTCAGCGCCCACAGTGTCGGCGTGGTTTCCTCGGTGAGACGCCGGGCATCGCAGCCGTCGATCAAGAGAATGTACACGTGTCGGGACTCAGCAGCGGTCGCGGCGGAAGCCATCGCGACGGCAAGGCCAAGGGTGACCAGCGACCGCGTTCGACTGATTCGCATCTCGCCCTCCATGCCTCGCGACCTTAGCGGGTTGTACCGCGGCGATGAAGTCTGTGGCGGCAAGAACCTGGCACTCTGCACGAAAGAGGCAATGGCGTAACATCGGCCGTGCTCGCCCGTCTGAGGAGCTGCCACTCACTAAGCCGGTGCGCTCACAATGATATTCTGCCCGCGATTGCTGACACGTCTGCGTTCGAGACCCAGCACGCGGATTGCTCTGCTTAACGGCTGAAATGAGTGCAGTGGCAACCAACGAGGTGCCGGCCGAGCAGTCCGCGCCGGAATCCCTGAATCTCTTGATGATCGAGGACAACCCCGGTGATCGGCGGTTCTTCGGTGCGATGCTGCGCCGCGTCCCGCGTCTCGCCATCGCGGTCACCTACGTGGCCTCGGTCATGGAAGCGCTGGCACGGCTCTCGATCGGCGACATCGACATCGTCCTGCTCGACCTCGGCTTGCCTGATAGTTGGGGGTTCGAAACCTTTACGCAGGTGCGGGCGGCCGCGCCGCGGCTCCCAATCATCGTCCTGACCGGATCGGACGATGAAGCGTTGGCGTTGCAAGCGGTGCGCGCCGGCGCGCAGGATTTCCTCATCAAGGGCCAGATGGATGCGCATCTACTCGGACGCGCGATTCGCTACGCACGCGAGCGCCACACAGCCGAGACCGCCGTGCGCGAATCGCAGGAGAAGTTCGAGACCATTTTCCGCGAGTCACTCGATGCGATCTTCGTCGTCGATGCGGTCACCCTGAGCATCCTCAACGCCAACCGAGCCGTGCAAGCGACCCTCTTGCACGAGCCGGACGCACTCACGGGGCAACCCATTCACGTGCTGCTCGCCGATGATTCGAGCGCCGCAGCGGAGGAGATCCTGCGCCAGGTACGAGTGCAAGGGGCGACCCTTTTGGAGCAGGAGTTCCGCCGCGCGGATGGTTCGCGCTGTCCGATGGACCTGACGGCGACGACGACCATGTGGGGGCAGCGCGCGGCCATCGTGATCACCCTCCGTGATGTGACCGAGCGCAAGCGCGCCGCCGACGAGATTCGACGCCTCAATGCGGGACTGGAGCAACGCGTGCGCGAGCGCACCGCCGAACTCGCCGCCAGCAACGCCGAACTCGAAGCCTTCTGCTATTCGGTCGCACACGATCTGCGCACCCCGTTGCGCGGCATCGACGGCTTCAGCTCGGTGCTGCTGGACGACGCGAACCAACTCGACCCGCCGAGTCGAGAGCACCTAGGCCGCGTCCGCGGCGCCGCCCAACGGATGGGCCGCCTCATCGATGATCTGCTCAACCTCTCACGGGTCACGCGGGCACCTTTGCAGCGCGAGTCGGTCAATCTGACTGCACTCGCCCGCGCGACCGTCCAGTCGTTGCAGCAAGCGCAGCCAGATCGCCGCGTCTGCATCGAGATCGAGGCGGATGTCGTTGCGCTCGGCGACCCTCAGCTGCTCGGCATCGCGCTCCGACATCTGCTCAACAACGCATGGAAGTTCACCAGCCATCACGCCGCCGCGCACATCGAGTTCGGCGTCATTCACACCGGCGGCACGCCGGTCTACTTCGTGCGCGACGATGGGGCCGGGTTCGATGAGGCATACGCCGACAAGCTGTTCCGGCCGTTCCAACGCCTGCACGGCATCGCCGAATTCGAAGGGACCGGTATCGGCCTCGCCACCGTCGCGCGGATCATCCAGCGCCACGGCGGGCGCGTGTGGACGAACGGCGTCACCGAGGGCGGGGCGACGTTTTCCTTTACACTCGCGCCGGATAGTGCGACCAATGGGCTCCTTGAGTCCCCCGCGACCCACGGAGGCATCTGATGGCAGACAGGTTCATCCTGCTGGTCGAAGATAGTCCCGACGATGCGGCGCTGACGTTGCGCGCGTTCGAGCGTAGTGACGCGGCGCACGTGGACATCGAAATTGCGCGCGACGGTGTCGAGGCGCTCGATTTTCTCTTCGCCACCGGCGCGCATTCTGGCCACGATCCCAAGCGACTGCCGGTGTTCGTGCTCCTCGATCTGAAGCTGCCCAAAATGGATGGCCTGGAAGTCGTGCGCCGCCTGCGCGCCGATGCCCGCACCGCGCTACTCCCTGTCGTCATCTTTAGCTCGTCAACCGAGAGCTACGATATCCGCGCCGCGTGGCAGAGTGGTGCGAGCAGCTACGTGTGCAAGCCGGTCGAGTTCGGGAAGTTTCGCGAAACGGTGTGCGATCTAGCCCACTACTGGTTGAACGTGAATCAGATCTCCGACGAACTCGACCGACGTTCGTAACGCCCGACCCCTTCCTTCATTCAATCTCAGGTCGGCTCGCAGCAAGCCGGCTCGCTTCAATATTGCACTTTACGTTGGGCACGTTCCGATTTAGGGTACGGGCTGATTGACCCCGGCCGCAACGGAATGAGACAAGCGGGGCAGTGGATGGACACGTGATACGCAAACCCAAGCGACGCCGCACTGCCGCAGCAACACCGCCTCCGCGGCGCGGCCGCGCCGCCGCGAGTGTGGCCAACGAACGCTACCGCGCGATCTCAGAGTTGGCATCCGACTGGGCCTACGCGTTTCGTGTGGAGCGGGACGGACGACTGGTAAGCGAGTGGGTGACCGATGCGTTTCGGCGCGTCACTGGCTACGCCGAAGGCGATCTCGATGCCCGCGGGGGCTGGCGCGCACTGGTTCATCCCGACGATCTGCCACCCGCGCTGCTACAGAATCAGCGGCTGCTCGCCGGTCACGCCGACGTCACCGAGTTTCGCATCGTCACCAAGCAGGGCGCGGTGCGTTGGATTCGCAATCACTGCCGTCCGGTGTGGAACGACGGCGCGCGCCGCACGGTACGCATCTACGGCGCGGCGCAGGACATCACGGAGTTGAAGCGCTCCATCGCCGAATTGACTGAGTGGAAAGACCGCTACGAGGCAGCGGTCAGGGCCAGCGGCCACATCCTCTACGATTGGAACGCCGGCACCAACGAGGTCACCTTCGCCGGCGACTACGAGCGCATCCTCGGCTACACGCCCGCGGACGTACCCCGTCAGTTGGACGACGCGCTCAGTATGACGCATCCAGATGATCTGGCGCGCTTCGAACGCGAAGTGTCACACGTGCGCCGGACGCGTGAACCGTTTCGACTCGAATATCGCGTGCGGCGCAAGGATGGCCGCTACATCTGCGTGGAGGACCGTGGCTACTTCGTGACCGACAGCACGGGCGCTCTGCACATGGTTGGCTTCTTGATCGATGTCACCGAACAGCGTCGAGCCGAGGAAGAGAAGGCGGTGCTGCTCGAAGTGGCGCGCGATATTACCGGCACACTCGACCTCGACGAGCTGCTGGATCGTGTGCAACGGCGGACCGCGGAAATCCTGCCGTGCGAGACCGTCGCCACGTTCTACTTTCACCCGAGTGAACAAGCTTTCCGCATCGTTTCCCACCACGGCGTACCGCCCGACCTCATCCCTGCGGCGACGGCACTGAAGTTCTCGTACGGCGAGTTGTTCGGCGGGCGGCTGACTGGCGGGCAAACGATTGTGATCAATGATTTCCGTGAGCAGCCTTGGCTGCCAGCCACGATCTACGAGCGCTTTCATCTCGCGGCCTTGGTGGCGGTGCCGCTGCACGTCCGCGGGCGGATGCTGGGTTCTTTGGTGGCGTTCACCCAGACCAGCGGCCGGCGCTTCACCCCCGACCAAGTGCAGTTGTGTGAGAGCATCGGGCGACAGTTGGCCGTGGCCATCGAGGCCTCGGAATTGTACCGCGCGCAGCAAGACGAGGCGGAAGTCGCCGGGGCGTTAGCACGGGTCGGCCGCGAGTTGATCTCCTCGCTGAGCGCACCGGTGGTGCAAGAGCGGCTGTGCCGGCTGACCACCGAGGTGCTCGCCTGTGACTACAGTCACGCGCTCATCTGGGAGCCCGAGGCGGGTGTGTTCAGCGCGGCCTCGGCCTATGGCTACACGTCGGAAGATTGGGAGTCGCTGCGCCTGGTGAAAGTACCGCGGTCGGTGATCGCGCCCCTGTTGGATCGGCTGGAACACGATGGCTTCGTGCAGACCGCCGCCGAGCGGTCCGACCTCCTACCACCCGCGGTGCCGCGAGCCAGCCGCACGTTGCACGTAGCGTTGCGTCGGGGCGACGAGGTCATCGGGATTCTGACCGCCGAATATCGTGATCGCACCGATCCCTTCAGCCTTCGACAGGAGCGGATCAGCCGCGGCATCGCGCATCTGGCCTCGCTCGCGCTGGAGAACGTCCACCTGGTGGCAGCGCTCGAACATGCCAATCGCCTCAAGGCTGACTTCGTCGCGACCATGTCGCACGAGCTGCGCAGTCCGCTGCATGTCATCATCGGCTACAATGATCTGTTGCTCGACGAAATGTTCGGCCACTTGACCGAGGCGCAGGCTGAGACCTTGCAGCGCATTCGCCAGCGCTCTCACGAGTTGCTCGATTTGGTCAACACGACCCTCGATCTGAGCCGGCTCGAAGCGGGCCGGGTGCCGCTCGACCTTCGCCCGGTGCGCCTTGAGCAATTGATCGAGGAACTCGACGCGGAGACGCGTGTGGTGCGCGTCAAGCCCGGCGTCAATTTTGAGTGGGTAAGCGCCCCCGATCTCCCCAACGTGGTGAGCGATCCGCTCAAGCTGCGAGTGATCGTGAAGAACCTGGTTGTGAACGCCCTGAAATTCACCGACGCTGGATCCGTGACTATCACGACGCAACGCCGTGAGGATGGTGTAGAGATCGCCGTGAGTGACACCGGGATTGGCATCGAGCCTGCCATCCAGCCGTTCATATTCGAACCCTTTCGGCAGGCGGACAGCGCGCACGCACGCGGGGCCGGTGGAGTCGGTCTCGGTCTCTACATCGTACGACGACTACTCGACTTGCTCGGCGGTAACGTGACGTTGGAGAGCGAACCCGGTCGCGGCTCGTGTTTCCGCGTGTGGATTCCGCGCACCTACAGCGCCGCCGGCGCGGCCCGTCAACTCACCCGCGAGCGCACGCTAGCTCCGAACTGAGTCTCCGCGATCTTGCTCTCGCGCCACCCGCGCGCTACGCGACCACCATGACCCAACCGGTGCACATCCCTGTCATGCTGCCTGAGGTGCTCGCCCATCTGGTAACCGGCGCGGGCGGCCGCTTCGTCGATGCCACCATCGATGGCGGCGGGCACGCCGCCGCGATCCTGGAGCGCACAGCACCCGCGGGGCGGGTGCTCGGGATCGACCGCGATCCGGATTTGCTCACGGCCTTACGCGGCACGCTCGCGGCGGAAGTCGAGTCGGGCCGCCTCGTGCTCGCCAGCGGGAGCTTCCAGGCTCTGACCACCATCGTCGAAGCCAGGCAATTCGCTCCGGTCGACGGTGTATTGTTCGATCTCGGGCTCAGTTCCTACCACTTCGACGTCAGCGGCCGCGGCTTCAGCTTCATGCGCGGCGAGCCGCTCGACATGCGCTTCGATCCGACCGACACCGCGACTGAAACCGCCGCGGACCTCCTGCGCACACGCACCCACGAGCAGTTGCGGGCGATCTTCCAAAGCTTCGGTGAGGAGCGTTTCTCCGGCCGGATTGCGGGCCGCATCATGATCGAGCGTGAAGCGACGCCGATCACCACCACCGACCAACTGTTCGAGCTGATCGCGACGGCGCTGCCGGCGCGCTTGCGCTGGCGGGCGGCACGCTCTGCGGCGCGTATCTTTCAAGCGCTCCGCATCGCCGTCAACGATGAACTCGAGGCCATCAGTGAAGCCCTGCCACAGGCCCTGGCCCTCCTCAATCCGGGTGGTCGGCTGGTGGTGATCGCCTTCCACTCACTCGAAGATCGCCTGGTGAAACAGTTCTTCGTCGCCGAGCGGGGCGCCGGCCGCGTGCGGGTGGTAACCAAGCGACCGCTGCGCCCGACCGAGGCCGAAGTGGCCACCAATCCACGCGCCGCCAGCGCCAAGCTGCGCGTCGCCGAGAAGTTGTGAAGGGCCCTCTCTTCAACTTGTGCTTGACCGCGTCCATCGCCGCGGCGTAAGTTCGACTCCAAGTGTGCGAGGTCGTTGCTGCACGCTGGACGGATCGGCGGTGAGGGTGGTCGCGAGGATGGTGAGAGATCCAGCGGCAGCCCGCACGGGCTGGCCATGGTGTTGACCCCTACCGCTGAACCAACAGAGAATTCCGTACTGCGCGTTGTTTTGGCCGACGACAGCGCGGATGACTCGCGCCGCACCGTCGCCGCACTTCATAGCGAGTTTCCTCGGCTCAAGGTCATCCAGATCGGCGGTGCCGCAGCGTGGGCGGAAGTGCTCGCCGCTAGTGCGTTTGATCTCGTTGTCACCGAGTACCGTCTGAGCTGGACCACCGGCCTCGCATTGCTGCGCGACACCAAAGCGCGCCGGCCGCACGCCCCGGTGGTCATGGTCACCGAGATCAGCAGCATTGCGGCGGCGGTGGCGGCCATGAAAGCCGGCTTCGACGACTACGTGCCGAAGAACGATCTCGGCCGCTTGACCACCGCCGTGTGGGAAAGCCTCGACCGCGCGCGCCGCCGCAGTGAAGGTAGCGCGGCGGTAGCGGAGTTCAGTCGCTCGGAAGAGCGCTACCGCACCTTACTCGATCTCACGTCGGACTATCCGTTCACCCTCCGGGTCGAACCCGACGGCACGTTGGTACGCGAGCGCTTCGGACGCGATACCCCGATTTTCGGCTACGCGCCGGAGGAGTTCGACGCGCGCGGCGGGTGGGCCAGCGCGATGCATCCCGACGATCTGCCGGGCGTGCTGGCGCTCCTCGATCGTCTGCGCAGCAACGAACAGGCGCAGACCGATGCGCGCTTCGTCACCAAGAGCGGCGAAGTGCGGTGGTCCCGCCTCGTCGCGCGCCCGGTGTGGGATGCGGCGCAGCAGCGTGTCGTGCGCATCCACGGTGCCGCGCAGGACGTCACCGAGCAGAAGCAGGCGGAAGCGGCGCTGCAGGTGTCGCAAGCGCGCTACCGCGCGGTCTC
Organism: Deltaproteobacteria bacterium; assembly: GCA_016178705.1. Lineage (NCBI taxonomy): Bacteria > Pseudomonadati > Myxococcota > Myxococcia > Deltaproteobacteria bacterium. The sequence continues at coordinate 53,965 of JACOST010000018.1, forward strand.
CGAACTCACGTCGGACTTCGCCTACTCGTTGCGGGTCGAGCCCGACGGCAACTTGGTATTCGACTGGGCCACCCCCGCCTTCTCGGCGATCACCGGTTACTCCGTCGAAGAAATGCGTGATAGCGCCAATTGGCCAAGGCGCCTTCATCCGGATGATTTGCCGGTTGCGCTTCAGCACCGCGCTCGCATATTCGCCGGCAAACCCGACGTCTTCGAGTTTCGCATCGTCACCTCCGACGGCTCGCAGCGCTGGCTGCGCAACTACGCCCGCCCGGTATGGGACGAGCCGGCCGGTCGGGTCGTGCAGGTGTTCGGGGCGGCGCAAGACATCACGGACCGCAAGGAAGCGGAGGAACAATTGCGGCATAGCCACGTGCTGCTGCGCGCGATCAGCGAGGGCACGACCGATGCGGTGTTCGTCAAGGATCTGCACGGCCGGTATCTGCTGATCAATTTCGCCGGAGCGCAGGTACTCGGCGTCCCCGTCGACACCGTCATCGGCAAGGATGATACGGCATTCTTCTCGCCCGACACCGCGCGCGAGATCATGACCCGCGACCGCGACGTCATGTTCGCGGGCGAAACGCAAACCTACGAGGAAGTCGGAACCATTGCGGGGACGACCCGTACCTACCTCTCCACGAAAGGGCCGTACCGTGATCCGAGCGGAAACGTCATCGGATTGTTCGGCATCTCGCGGGACATCAGTGAGCGCAAGCGCGCTGAGGAAGCGTTGCGTGAGAGCGAAGAGCGCTTCCGAGCCGTCGCCGAGACGGCCAAGTCTGCGATCTTCATCCAAGGCGAGACCTTCCGCTACGCGAATCCTGCCACTGAAGCCATCACCGGATACTCGCAGACCGAGATCCTGAAGATGAATTTCTGGGACGTGCTCCATCCGGACTTTCGAGAACAGGTACGGATCCTTCCGTTTGCGCAGCCGCCCGATGAGCCAAGGGTACGGCACTCGGAGATCAAGATCAGTACCAAAAGCGGCGAAGCACGCTGGCTTGACGCGGCCGGGGCGATCGTGGAGATCGGCGGACAACCGGCTGTGCTCGGGATCGCGTTCGACATTTCCGAACGCGTGCGCGCGACCGAAGCGCTGCAGGCCAGCGAGGAACGCTATCGCGAACTAGTGGAGAACGCCGAGGATATCATCTTCTCAATCGATCCAACCGGACAGATCACATCGATCAACCAGGCGGTGGAAGGGATCACTGGCTACACCCGTGCCGAAGCCATGGCGATGAACTTCGTCTCGGCGATTGCCCCCGACCAGCTCGCGCACGCGCAAGAGGCCTTCCTGCGCCAACTGCAGGGCAACAAGACCCCGGCCTTCGAACTCGACCTGATCGGAAAGCACGGGCAGCGCATCACGTTCGAAGTAACCTCCAGCACGCAGTATCGGGAGAGTGTAGCGGTGGCGATCGACGGCATTGCGCGCGACATCACCGAACGACGGCGCGGGGAAGCCGAGAAGGCGGCGCTGCTCGAAGTCGCTCGCGACATCAGTGGGACGCTCGATTTCTCCGAGCTGCTCGCACGCGTGCAACGACGCACCGCTCAAGTGCTGCCGTGCGATGCGGTCATCACTTTCTCGTGGGACAACGCGCAGCAAGCCGAGCGCGCCATTTCGCATTGTGGCATGGCCCCGCATTCGGCGGCCGACCTCGACGCGCTCACGTTCGGGCAGCCCCTGTTCAGCGACCAGGAGCGCGCTGCCGAGGCGCTGGTGATCAATGACATTCACGCTCAGCCGTGGGTTCCGGTCGAGATCTGTGAACGCTTTCATATTACCGCCCTCATCGCCGCACCGTTGCACATGCGCGACAGGCAGTTCGGCACGTTGGTCGCCTTCAGCCGTTCCCCCGGCCACGCGTTCAGTGCGCGCCAGGCGGAGCTGCTCGACGCCATCGCGCGCCAGCTGGCGGTCGCCATCGAGGCCAGCGAATTGTATGAGGCATTGGAGGAAGAAGCGGCGGTCTCCAGCGCCCTCGCCCGTGTCGGACAAGAATTGATCGGGTCGCTCGATCACGGCGTGCTCGTCGATCGCTTGTGTCGACTCACCCGTGAGGTGTTGGGGTGTGACTACAGCCACGCCTATCTGTTGCACCGGAACGGCGAGGTGTTCGTGCCCTCGGGCAACGCTGGCGATCCGATGGAGCAGTGGGACGCGTTCCGCGTACTGCATCTGCCACGGACTCACCTGGTCAAGCTGCTCGAGCGGATCGAGCGCGATGAGGTGGCGCAGGTGGTCAACGATGAACCGGCCGATTTGCTACTGGGTGAACGGCCGAGTCTCTTCGGGGTCACCGTGACCATGTTCCTGCCGCTGCGCCACGGCGGCCAGATTTTCGGGCTGCTCACTGCGGGCTATCGCGGCCGACTCTTGCCGTTCAGCGAGCAGCAGCAACGTACCGCGCGAGGGGTCGCGCAACTCGCGTCCGTCGCGCTCACCAACGCCCACCTGGTTGAGGAGCTGGCGCGAGCGAACCGACTGAAGTCAGACTTCGTCGCCACCATGTCGCACGAGCTCCGGACGCCGCTGAACATCATCATGGGATACCATGATCTCCTGCTCGATGGCGCGTTCGGGCCGCTCGCACCGGAACAGGCCTCGCGCCTCCGGCGCGCCGACTACAGCGCGCGTCAGCTCCTCGAGTTGATCAATGCAACACTCGATCTCAGTCGACTGGAATCGGGGCGAGTACCGCTGGATCTGCGCGAGACAGGTCTAGGTGATCTGTTAGCCGAGGTCGACAACGAGCTGCGCGAGTTGCGGCAGCAGAAGCCGAGCGTCCAGTTCGTTTCGCACTTGGCGCCCGAGTTGCCGTCGCTACAAACCGATCCGCTCAAGTTGAAGGTCGTGGTAAAAAATGTGATCGCCAACGCGTTGAAGTTCACGCCTCGAGGTCAGGTGAGTCTCGAAGCGCACGCGCGTGATGGGGGCGTGGAGATCAATGTCGCCGACACTGGCGTCGGTATCGCGCCGGAGTCACTAGGGGTGATCTTCGAACCGTTTCGCCAGGTAGACGGCTCGTCCACGCGCCGCTACGGCGGGGTTGGGCTTGGCCTGTACGTGGCGCGCCGCTTGGTAGACATGCTGGGCGGGACAATCACCGTCGACAGCGAGGTCGATCGCGGCTCGACCTTCCACATCTGGGTACCGACCGACACCCGCTCGGCGCGGCAAGCGGAGACCGGGTGACGCCAAGCGGCGGCCGACGATATCCGCTCAGCTCAACTCCTTGCTCGAGTAGCCCAGAATCCGGCGCGCGATGATGAGCAGATTGATCTGTTGGGTACCTTCGAAGATGTCGTTGATCTTGGCATCGCGCATCCACTTCTCGAGCAGGATCTTGCGCGAGTAGCCGATCGGTCCCAGCAGCTCGACGGCCTTTTGCGTCACTTGAGTGACCGCGAGCCCCGCCTTCGCCTTGCACATCGAAGCTTCCAAGTTGTTCTGCATTCCTTGGTCCATCATCCAACATGCGCGCCACGTGAGCAGGCGCGCGGCTTGGAGGTTGGCCTCCATATCCATGAAATCGCGCTCGATGGTGGTGAGGGTGTGCGCGGGTGCGCCGTAACGAATGGCGACGCCTTCCTTGGCGAGCGCCTCGCGGGTGTAGTCGAGCGCCGCGCGGCCGATGCCCAACGCGCTCGCGGCGACGATCGGACGCGTCGAGTCGAAGGTGGCCATGACTCCCTTGAAACCTTCGGTAGTTTTTTTCACCTCGGCGGTACCGAGCAAATTGTTGAGCGGGATGCGGCAGTCCTCGAACACGATGGTGGCGGTGTCTGAGGCGCGGATGCCCATCTTCTTTTCGAGGCCGGTGACGGTCATGCCGGACGTGTGGTGGTCGACGACGAAGGCCTTGATCCCGCCGCGGCCGGCGGACTTGTCAACGGTGGCCCAGACGACCACAAAGCCTTCCGATTTCTCGACCGCCATATAGCCGCTGGTGCAAAAGATCTTGGTGCCGTTGAGCACCCACTGGTCACCGTCGCGCACCGCGGTGGTGGTGATCGCGGCAGAGTCGGAACCGCAGCTCGGCTCGGTGATCGCCATCGCCCCCCACTTGGGTGCGCCTTCCTTGAAGCGCGCGAGGAAGCGCTCCTTCTGCTCAGGCGTGCCGGCGGCCATCACCGCGGCGCCGCCGAGGCCGGGGTTGGGGATGCTCAGATAGAGGCCAGCATCGCCCCACGACAGCTCTTCGATCGTGACCGCGGCGCCGAGGCTGCGGGTGGCAGGACCATCTTTTTTCGCCGCCTTGCCATCGCCGCCGATGCTGACCGGACTCATCTTCGATGCGTTCCACATCATATCGAAGAACTCCATCGGCTTGTCGTGCTCGTGCTCATCGTATTCGCGCGAAATGGGTCGCATCGCCGATTCCGCCAGCATGTGAATCATGTCGCGGCTGCGTGCGATGTCGGCGGACAATTCGAAGTCGATCATGGTGACCTCCGTTTTCTCACTCTCGTACATTCGGGACCCGTGAAAACCACGGTCCTCTAGATCATTACCAGACCCTCGAAGGTGGCGATGCCACGCCCGTTGCGCGCCCACAACTCGACCGGATGCTCGCGAATATAGCCGTGGCCGCCAAGCACCTGCACGGCGTTGTCGGTGACCTTCATCACCATGCTGGCGGCGTAGTGTTTGGCGAGTACCGCCTCGCGGGTGGCGTCTTCACCACGATCGATCTTCCACGCCGCTTCCCAGGCGAGTAACCGGGTGGCGTCGATCTCGATCGCCATCTCGGCGAGCATGAACGCGATCGCTTGCTTCTGCGCGATGGCGACGCCGAAGGCTTTGCGGTCTTTGGCGTAGTCGCGCGCGTACTCGAAGGCGGCGCGCGCCACGCCGACCGCCAGCGCGGCCAAGCCCACGCGCGAGCGGTTCATCAACGCGGGGAAATCGCACGCCAGTTGGTTGGCCGCCGGCACCGTGCACTTGTCGAAATCCATCTCGGTGGTTTCGAGCGCCTTGATACCCATGTTCTGCTCACGCTCGATACGGACGATGCCCGCGGCGCCCTTGTCGACGAGAAATCCGCTGGCCACGCCGTCGCTGGTCCGTGCGTAGACCAACACCTGTTCAGCACTGCCACCAATGGGGACAAAGCACTTCGCACCGCTGAGGGTGAAGCTGCCGTCGCTGCGCTGCGCGGTCGTACTTAGCTGGGCGAGGTCGAAACCGAAGCGCGGCTCCATCACCGCGGCAGTCGCGGCCCGAAATTGATTCGCGCCGAATGCCGGCAGGATGCGCTGTTGCTGTTCGGGCGTGCCGGCGAGAATGATCGGATAGAGCAGCAGCCGCGGCGCCAGCAGATGAAGGGCAATCGCGAGATCGCCCCACGCGAGTTCCTCCGCCACCAGCGCGCCGCTGATCGCCGAAATGGGCTCGCCGGCCCCGCCGTGCGCTTCCGGGATCACGCTCTGCACCAGCCCCAATCCCCAGCCTTGCTGAATCAGCGCGCTCGGGATCGCACCGGTCTCGTCCGCCTCGTGGGCGGCCGGACGGATCTGTTCCTGGGCGAAGCTCGCGACCGTGTCGCGAATGAGCTGTTGGTCTTCGCTCGGTTGGAAACTCACCATGGTTAGCTCCTCCTCCCGCGCGGCTTTGCGGGCGCCGCGGCACGTGTGCGGCGATGATTGTGATTCGAGTGCGAGTCGGCGGCGAGCCAGCCGAGGTACTGCTCGATGAATGCGTCGAGTGTGGCCTGCAGCGAGATCGCCTTCGTATCCTGATAGTACTGGATCTCCGCCCCCATGACGGCACCGGCGTACACTTCGGCGGCAACCGCGGCATCGACGTTGGGGCGGAATTCTCCGTGGCGTTGCCCACTCTGCACCAGGGTTCGCAAGAACGTCCTGAAGCGCTGCATCATGGCCCGGAACTCCGCCGACAACGGCGCGTTGGTGTCGAGCGCTTCGACCATCAGCGTGATGATCATGCGCCGGTGATTGCTCTTGGTGGCGTGGTCGAGACACACCTGCGCAACCTGCCGCAAGCGCTCGGCTGCGGACGTCACCGCCCGCACCTCGCCGACCACGCGGTTCTCCCACTGTCCGACCCGGCTTTTGACCGCCTCGAAGAGCAGCTCGCCTTTGTCTTTGAAGTGATAGTACAGCGCGCCCTTCGTCACCCCCGCCTCGCGCGCGATGCGGTCGATCGAGGTCGCCTGGTAACCGAAGCGTGCGAAGCAATCGATGGCGACATCGAGCAGCTCACGCCGCGATTCGCCGCCTCGGCTCTGCGCTGTCGCCTGCATACTGAACGTTCAGTATGCTGATTTGACGCCCCGTGTCAATGGGATTGTTCGCCGCCGACACGGGTTGGCGCACCCCGAATTGACTCGCCGTCAGCCCGGACATAAGCGTGGCGGCGATGACGATGAGGGCGGATGACTGGATCGCGGCCGAGTTGGCGCGCCGCGAGGCGGCCGGACTGCGGCGCGCGTTGCGCTGGATCGAGTCGGCGCAGGACGCCTGGGTTACGCTCGACGATCGGCGCGTGCTGATGCTGTGCTCGAACAATTACCTCGGTCTCGCCAATCATCCAGCGGTAGTCGAAGCCGCGTGCGCGGCTGCGCGCGATCAAGGATTCGGAGCGGGGGCGTCACGATTGGTTTCGGGCTCGATGCGTGCGCATCGTGAGCTTGAAGAGCGGCTCGCGGCCTTCAAAGGCACCGAAGCGGCGATCCTGTTCAACTCAGGGTACCACGCCAACGTCGGCGTGATCGCGGCGCTGGTTGGCGACGGCGATCTCGTGTGCAGCGACGCACTCAATCACGCCAGCCTGATCGACGGTTGCCGCCTCTCGCGAGCGCAGTTGCGAGTCTACGGACATTGCGACCTCAGCCAACTCGAGAGCGCGCTGCGCACGCCGGCGCGGCGCAAGTTGATCGTCACCGATTCGGTGTTCAGCATGGATGGTGACATCGCGCCGCTGCGCGAGATCGGCGCACTGGCCGAGCGTCACAGCGCCATGGTGATGGTCGACGAGGCACACGCCACCGGCGTGCTCGGCCCATCGGGTGCCGGCGCGGTCGAATTGTTGGGCGTCAAGGATGCAATGACCGTCCAGATGGGGACGCTCGGCAAGGCGCTCGGCTCGTTTGGCGCCTTCGTTGCTGGCAGCCGCCAGCTCATCGACTTCCTCGTCAACACGGCGCGCAGCTTGATTTACACCACCGCGTTACCTCCACCGGTGGTCGCCGCGGCAGCAGCGGCGCTGATGGTGGTTGAGACCGAGCCGACCCGCCGCGCGCGTGCGCTGGCCAACGCAGCACACTTGGCCGCAGGTGTGCGCGCGCTCGGCTTCGCGGTGGCTGCCGAAGGTACGCCGATCGTTCCAGTGCTCATCGGCGATGCGAGCGAGACGATGCGCGATTGCGAACAGTTGCTGCTCGATGGCGTGTTCGTGCAAGGCATCCGGCCACCGACAGTGCCCGTCGGCACGTCGCGTCTGCGCGCGACAACCATGGCGACGCACCGGCCGGACGAGATTGAAGGGGCGCTTGCCGCCTTCGCGCGTGTCGCCGGCCAGCGCAGCGTCGCCCACGCATGACGACCTTCCCCGAACCGACGGGGTTCTTCGAACTCGCCGAGTGGGATCACAAGTATCTCTGGCACCCGTTCACGCAGATGCGCGATTGGCTCGCGCAAGAACCGCTGATCATCGTGCGCGGCGAGGGCAACTATCTCATCGACGCGCAGGGTCGACGCTACATCGATGGCGTATCTTCGTTGTGGTGCAACGTTCACGGCCATCGCAAGGCGGAACTCGACACGGCATTGCACGCGCAGATCGATCGCATCGCCCACACCACGATGCTCGGCCTTTCCAACGTGCCGGCAATCGAACTGGCGCGGCGGCTGATCGCGATCGCGCCGGCCGGATTGACTCGCGTCTTCTACTCCGACGCCGGCGCGACTGCGGTCGAGATCGCACTCAAACTCGCGTATCAATATTGGCAACTCAAGGGCCAGCCGCAGCGAGACACGTTCGTGTCGCTTACCGAGTCGTACCATGGTGATACGCTCGGCGCGGTCAGCGTCGGTTATTCGGAGGCCTTCCACCGCTACTTCAAGCCGCTGCTGTTCCCCTGCGAGCGGCTCAATCCACCTCACGTGTTCCGCTGGCAGCGTGGCGCGTCGGAGCCGCAGGCCCTGGCGATGGCCGTACAAGAAGCGGCGGAGCTGTTCACCGATCGTGGCGATCACATCGCGGCGTTGATCATTGAGCCAATGATGCAGGGTGCCGCGGGCATGTGGAGCCAACCCCAAGGCTACCTGGCTGCGTTGCGCGAGCTGACTCACAAGGCCGGCACATTGTTGATCTGCGATGAGGTGGCCACCGGCTTCGGCCGCACCGGGAAGATGTTCGCGGTCGAACACGACCGTATCAGTCCCGATATCCTGTGCGTGGGTAAGGGCATCACTGGCGGCTACCTGCCGCTGGCAGCGACGCTGACCTCGGAGGAAATATTCGCCGCGTTCCTCGCGCCGTACCAAGACTTCAAAACCTTCTTCCATGGGCACACGTACACCGGCAATCCGCTCGGCTGTGCCGTGGCGCTCGCCAACTTGGAGCTGTTCGACAACGAGCGGGTCATCGATCGGGTGGCCAGCCGCTCCGCGCAACTCGCCCAGATTTTGCGTTCGGATTTTGCTCGCCTCGCGCACGTCGGCGACATTCGCCAGTGGGGACTGATGGTCGGAATCGAATTGGTTCGAAACGTGGCCACGCGCGCACCCTACGACCCAGCGGATCGGGTCGGGGCGCGCGTGGTCGAACGAGCCCGCGCCCTCGGCGTGATCCTGCGCCCGCTCGGCAACGTGATCGTGCTCATGCCGCCACTGAGCATCACCGCTCACGAGCTGGTGACCCTGTGTCACGTGACCCGCCAGGCGATAGACGAGGTGACGCGTTAGGTCGCATAGCGTCGCGTTCGTAACACCTGCAAAGTTTTAGTCACTTTTTGCGCACACAACCGTCCAGTTCACAGGACAGTTTGCTGGGTACGGCTCAGTGCGGCTCGCCGGTCGAGGTACGGCATGAGCATTGCTGCTTCGTCGAGTACGGCGGAGGATAAAGATGCAGCCCCCATTTGCAGAAGTCATCGGGTTTGAAGGCGACGATCTCCTTGAGTTGGATCGGCTCCCCGGCGTTCCGCTCCTCGGGTTCCTGTCTGGAACCGTGATCAGCCTCGGATTGTGGGCGCTGATCAGTTGGGTGGCGCTCCATCTGGTCGCCTGAGCATCCGTTTCCTTTCGAGCGTCATCTGTTACAAAGGGCTGGTCGCCGGACGAGCCCGTGCCTTCTCCCAACACGATTCTCATCACTGGTACCGACACGGGGGTCGGGAAGACCACCGTCGCCGCCGGATTGGCCGCTGCGCTGCGGACCCAAGGAACCCGCGTCGGGGTCCTCAAGCCGGCGGAAACTGGTTGTGCGCTCGCCGTCACCGGCGAGCGCATTGCCATCGATGCTCAACGGTTAGCGTTTTTCTCGGGCTGTGATGCGGCCGACGACCTCATCTGCCCGTACCGCTTTCGCGATCCGCTCGCGCCCCGCGTGGCCGCCGAACGGGAGGGACGGACAATCGACATCAACGTCATCGCAACCGCCAACGAACACCTCGCTGCCACTCACGACGTGGTGTTGGTGGAAGGCGCCGGTGGTCTGCTGGTCCCGCTTGTTGATGCCTTCACGTTCGCCGACCTATGTCGGCGGCTGCACGGACGCTTGGTGGTCGTGGTCGGCAACAAACTCGGCGCGATCAATCACGCATTGCTCACCCTGCGGCACGCGCAACAGGTTGGCTTGCCGCTCGTCGGCTACGTGGTGAATGCGCTGACTCCAACTCACGATCTGGCCGCAGAGACGAACGTCGGCCTGCTGCATGAGCTGCTCGGGCCACCGCTCGGCGTGATCCCCTGGCTCGGCGCGGTGAACCAAACTGCGGCCGACCGCGAACGTCTCGCCCGGTTGTTCGCCGACCGCGTCGATCTCAACGCGTTGCGCTGACTCTATCGTCGCAGCGCGGCGGCAATGACGGCTTGATAGACGACTTTCAGCGGTACCCGTTTCTCGTTCGCCAGCCGGCGGCAGTCTTCGTACTCGGGAGCAACATTCTCGCGGCCGTCGGGGCCGCGCGCGATCTTCACGCTGGCGGTTCCAAATTCCGTCGTGACCTGTATCGTTTCGCGCGGCAGGATCTGGCGTCGCACCGCGTGATAACGCACGCCAATCGCCGTGGTCTCAGCGAAAATGATCGCGGCCAATCGCTCGCGATCGATCTCGGTACACAACACGTTGAGCACGATGCCAGGGCGATTTTTCTTCATGTGCACCGGCGTTAGGTACACGTCGCGCGCGCCGCCGGTGAGCAGGCGCTCGATGACATGGTCGAAGAGTTCGGGGTTCGCGTCGTCGATGTTGGTGGCGATCAGCACGAGTTCGTCTTCACCGAGCGCAGCAATCGACTCACCCAGGACAAGGCGCAAGACGTTGGGCCGGTCGGCGAGACGGCGAGTACCGGCACCGTAGCCGACGGCCGTGATGCGCATCGGTGGCGCGCTCGATCGCGCAAGTGCGGCAACAATCGCGGCGCCGGTCGGCGTCACCAGCTCGCCTTCGCCATCTTCGGCGCGGACCGGCAGCCCACGCAGCAATTCGACCGTCGCCGGCGCTGGCACCGGCAGCGGCCCGTGTTGCGTGTGCACGATGCCCGAGCCGAGCGGTAACGGCGACACGTATGCCGCTTCGATGCCGAGCGCCGCGAAGCCGATCGCCGTGCCGACCACATCGACGATCGCGTCGACCGCGCCGACTTCGTGGAACTCGACATCATCCGACGCGATGCCATGGACGCGTCCCTCGGCCTCCGCCAGCCGCGTGAAGATCGCCAGCGCTGTGGTCTTCACCGCGGCACTGAGCCCGCTGTCGTGGATCAGCGCGCGAATGGTGCGAAATGGACGGTGATGATGCGCGTGCCCGTGATCATGATGATCATGCACATGGACCGAAAACTGAGTCGCCCCGATGCCGTTGACCTGCACCTGGGCGGCGTCCAACTCGTAGCCGGCGACGGGTAGTTGCTGCAATTCCGCTTTGAGTCGATCGAGGGACAAGCCGAGCGCGAGCAACGCGCCAACGGTCATGTCGCCGCTGACGCCGGAGAACGCGTCGAAGTAGGCGATGCGCATGCGGTCATCGTAGCACGCGGGCAGCCGCGACCGGCAACCACGCGCGCAGTACCGAACTAGAACGGACGGGGGAACTCGCCGCTGTGCGACGTGTACTGCTTCATCTGGATGCGCATGGCCATCTCGCTCACGCGAAACACGCGCGCCATCTCGCGCACCACGGTGTCCGGATAGTCATGACGCAAGCGATAGGGCAGATGTTGATCCAGCATCCACAGCGGTACGAGTAACGCGGCCGCACCAAAATCCGCTTCGCGTTCGAGCAATGGACGCTGTCCTTCGACGTGCTCGGTGGTGCGACAGGCCGTCAGGTCTTGCAACTGCCCGCGCGCGAAGTGAAGTTCGGCGTGAATGATCTCATGCGCGAGGGTGAAGCGCAGGCGCGGGCGCGGATTATCTTTGCGCAGATGAATCGTCTTCTGCTCGCCGTCGGGGGTTAGGAACAACTGCCCATCGAGGCCGAGCGGCAACTCGACTTCAAACACCTTGTAGGAATCGTGCGCGCTCAGAAACGGCTCGAAATGAAACGGCGGGTGCCGAAAATCGACGCGACGGTGGATGTCATCAACGATAGCTTGCGCGGCATCGTAATGCGGCGTCGGACGAGCGGAGCGGGGACGCTTGGTGTTCGGCACGGGAGCCTCCTGAATTTTGGAAAGGGGCAGCTTGTACCATGCAGCAAACGTTGCCGCAACCGCTTTTGCGTCGAACCCTGCTGAACAGCCCCGGGGCTACACTTGCGGCGGCTGGGTCATGCGGCGGACGGCTACGTCGGCCAGAAAGAGCGCCATGGCCAGCGGGATGAGGAGATAGTCGAGCCCGTGGATCAGCTCGCGGGAGCCCGCTTTGCGGGCGACCAGTTCGCGCACCGTCGGATTCATAAGCCCGCCGGTGGCCTCAGTGATGCGAGTCAGCAACGCCGTGTCGGCGGTCGGCGCGTAGCGTTCCTCGTGCGCCGGCTCATCGGCACTCGGAATTGTCACCAGTGTCATGCGCTGATTCACATCGCGCTCGCCCCGGCGTTTCAGGATCGTGAGCGGATAGCGACCGCCCGGCACGTTCGGCACGCGCCCCGCAAACTGCCCGGGTGCCGCCGGCACCAGCGCGATGTCGAGTGTATTTTCGTCGCTCACATGCAAGCGCGCGAGCATCGTACTGTCGTCACTCCCGTCGAACGTGCGCACCGTCAGTTGCGTGATGCCCTCACGCCGAGTCACCGTGAGCGCGTAGTCCCACGGCGTTTGATCGCGCACGCTCCAATGCACCGCTTGCGACCAAAATTTTCCAAAGCCCGGCCAGCCGACCCAGGTTTCCGCGTCATCCATCAGGCCGGCGGTGAACGCGGTGACACGGCCGAGCCCGTACTGCCAATCCGCCAACAGCGGGTCTTTGCGATCGCGCGTCAGCACCCAGAGCGGCGCTTCCGCGCCCGGCTTGAGCTTGGCGAACGCGTACCCGCTCAGCGCCGGTACGTCTTTCGCCTCGACCCCGCGCAGCAACTGACTCGGCGCGCCGAACTGCGCCAGGAAGTGACGATCCTGGTGCGGCGCTTGCGCGAGCTTCTCGGTGGTATCGCGCAGCATCAACTCGGGCAGCGTTTCGACGTTCTCGACGTGATAGAACTGGCCGCCAGTCTGCCCCGAAATATCTGTGAGGAGCTGCATGTTCACGGTATCGTCACCGATCCGAATCGTGGTGACGCTGATGCCGGCTGACGCCAGCGCGGCGATCAAGGGGTAGTGATCCGACGCGCCGCGATTGGTGTCACCATCGGTGAGCAAGATGATGTGGCGGGTGCCGACCCGCGACGCGACCAGTTGCGCCCGCGCCGATTCGAGCGCGTCGTAAAAGTCGGTGCCCCCGCCCTCGGAGAGGCGAGGGATGGTCTCTTCAAGCGATGCGCGGTTTTCGCGCAGCGAGCGCAACGGCGCCAGTTCGAACGGTTGCGAGTCGAACGCCGCGACCCCGACCAGGTCGTGATCCTTGAGCTGATGAATGACCGCCAGCGCCGCTTCGCGCGCGTAGCGCAGCTTTTCGCCGTCGCGCAGCGTGCGGATGCGGCTGTTGTACCCCATGCTGTTGGAACGATCGATCAGGACGAACAACCCCATCGGCTCGCGCTCGGTGTGCTGCGGCCGTCGCGGTTCGAGGGTGATCGGTAACAGTTGCTCCAGCACCGTGTGTTTGAAACCGGCATCGCCGTAGGTGCGGTCGCCGCCAACGACAATCAGTCCGCCACCGAAGTCGCGCACGTAGCGCTCAAGCAGTGCCAGCCGCTTGCTATCGAAGCCATTCGCCACGGCATCTTGAATGATCACGCAGTGGTAGCCGAGCAGCTCGTCGAGGCGATCGGGAAAACGTGCCGGTGGCCGCACCTCGGTTTCGATATCTTTGCGCGCCAGAACCGAGGCGAGCGGCGAATGCGGCTCGGCCGTGATCAGTAGCGCGCGCGTTTTCCCGAGCACCGTCACCGTGGCGTCGCGCTGATTGTTGCCGGGAATGTCGTCGTCGGGTGCGTGCAAATCGGCACGTAGGTGATGGCTGCCGGCGCCCGTGAGACGATACGGAATCTCAATCGTGTTAAGTCCAGTTTGCAAGGTGACGGTCTCGCTGCCGAGCGCCTGATCGTCGGCGAACAGCGTGAGCAACGCCGGCCCAGGGCGTGCGTAGTTACGGGCAATCACGCGCAGCGGAAAGATCGCGCCTTCGCCGACGACCGACGCCATCGAGACCCGCTCGAGGGCGACATCGCGATGGGTTTGGTGCGCTGGCACCGCGACCGAGACATGCACGCCGCTGCGCCGCGCGCGGGCAATCGGTGCAGCAGTGTTGCCGCGAGTCTCGAGGCCGTCGCTGAGTAGGACAAGACGGCGTTCCGTGTCGGGCGCGAACAGGGCCAGACTCGCATCGAGCCCGCGGGCGATGTCGGTTGCGGCGGCTTCGCCGGCGAGCAGGCGTGGCAACCCTTCGACTGGACTCGGTGCGCTCGGGGGCCGTATCACGCTGGCTTCGCGCGCAAAGGCGACCACCGCCAGTTCGTCCTCGGGTCCGAGCGCGCGCGCCAGTTCACTCAGATATCGTTGCTCCCACTGGCGCCCGGTTTCATCGATGCTGGTCGACACGTCAACCGCCGCGACCAGCGAGAGCCGATCGCTCGGCAGGCGCGTCGTCAGTGCGAGCCCCGCCAAACTCAGCGTCACGAGCGAGAACGCCGCCGCCCGCAACCAACGCGCGACTCGCGCGCGCCGCCGTCCAAGGTAGATGAGCAGCGGAGCCGCGGCGAGCAACAGCAGCATCCACGGCTGCGCGACCGTCACGCTGACGGTTTCCGGATGCGCGAACAGATATGGCAGGCTGGGTTCCTGAATCATGCGGCCCGCTCCGCCCGCCGCATCGCCACTACCCACTCAGTCAGCAGCACTGCCGCAGCGGCGGCAACCAGCCACCAGCCGAACTCGGCACCAGGCGCTGGTCGCGCGGTCTTCTCGGGCTGCGCGGTGGTGGCCGCCGTTCGCACCAGCGGCTCCTTGTCCGCTCGGCCAATATCCGACTCTATCGGGTCGAAGAAGTTTGCGTACACCGTGCGCGTGGTGCCGTCGGTGCTGATGCGGTACTCGCCAGCGCTGAGCGCTTCGAGACTCGCATGCGCGCCGTCGCCGAGAGCGAGATGCCGGCCGTGCGGATCGACAGCGGTTGTCGGCAACGACGGCAAGCCGGCAATCGGCAGTACACTGCCCGTCGTAGTCGTGGTCACGTCCACCGGCGGAGGCGCGAGCCAGTTCACCAGGTTGAGGAAGAACAGCAGAAAGCTGACGTTGTCACTGCTGAGCAGCCGCTCAGCTTCGAGGTCGAAGGTGATGCAAGCGACACGATGACCGTGCTGCTCGCCTGCGAGGGCAAGCGGAAACTCCCGCTCGAGTGTGCGCGAAAACAACAGCGGCTCCCACCATTCGGCGGGTAGAATTGCCCGCGCGTGCTGGATCGGCATGGTCGCCAGCGGGTGCAAGGCGCCGACCGCTTCATGTTGATCATTCCAATCGAGCACTTCGACGCCGTGGACATCGCCGCCGATGGCAAACAGCGGGTTGTCGGTCGGCGGATAGATGTAGAGCGCGGCCGTGGCCGGGGCGGTGTCGGGGACGACGCGGTGGAAGATCACGACATCATAGTTGTCGAACCCCGCCGTTTTCGCTTGTGCCGCGTACGCCTCCGGTGTCAGTGTCATGAGCTGCAGACCCGCCGTCGCGCGCGCCACGGTCGTCAACTCATCGACCAGCGGCGTGGCGAGCGAGACCACGAGCACGCGCGTGAGCGCGAGCGGTCGAATCCAGCCGAGCGCAACGTTGTCGGCGGCGAGCGCGTCGTCGCCATCGATCTGAGCGTCCAACTGCGCCACGACACGACCCGAGCCGGGGAAATTCGGGACCAAGAATGCACGCACGTCACGGGGAGGGATACTGAAGCCGGTCTGCGTCACCGGCGTGTCGTTGAGCCGAACGGTCAACATGCCGTGGCCCTCGCGATGCGAGAAGTTCTGCACCACCACGTTGGCGCGGGCGGCGCGCGCGTCTTGGAAGCGGCCCTGGAAGATCTGCAGGCCGGTGATGGCGAGGTTGGCGTCGCTCTCGCCGAATGGAACCAGCGTCGCCTCGTCGCGCCAACGCGGCGACAGATGGCTCGGCGACTGATCCGTGAATACCATCACGTCGGTGAACGCGTCGGTGCGCTGGCGCGCGCCCGCAGCGACCGCGAGCGCGAGTTCGAGTTCGGTGCCGGTGTCCGTGGGGACGGTGTTCTCCAAGGCGCGTAACAGCATGCTGCGGTCGCGAGTGAAGTCGGCGATGGTTTCCGGATGCGCGGCGGCGGTGATGAGCATGACTTCGTCGGTGACGGGCAGCGCTTCGAGTCGGCGGCGCAATTCGCTGCGCGCCGCCTCGAAACGCGTCGTGCGGCCTTCGCGCGCCTGCATGCTCGCGGAGGTATCGAGAATGTAGACGTGCCGACGCGCGGCGGTGATCGCGCGGCCGTCACTCAGATACGGGCGCGCGAGCCCCGCGATCAACGCGGCCAGCAACAGCACTTGCAGGAAGAAGAGCAGGTCCGGGCGAAACTTGCGCGCCTGCACCACATCGTCGGCCACCGTCTGCCACAACAACAACGAGGGGATCTCGACGCGCCGCCGAATGCGCTCCCACAGGTAGAGCAACACCAGGACGATGTAGAGTGACGCGAAGATCAGCGCGCCAGGATTCAGCAAGCCCATGGCTTCAAATGCGGAATGGCGAATGCGGAGTGCGGAATGCGCTCATCGCAGCATGCCCATTCCTGGCAACGTGTCGAACAGCGCGTGTTCGAGTCCTGCCTGCGGATCGACGGTGGCGAAGTAGACTTCATGGCGGCGGCACCAGGTCTGCAACGCATCGAGGTGGAGCTGCAGCGCGCTTTCATAGCGTTGGCGGTTGGTGGGTGTGAGCGTGATCACGCGTTCGACACCGGTTTCGCTGTCGCGGAGTCGTCCACGCCGAAAGACCTGCGCCGGATCGCGCTCGCCCGGACCCAGTAGGCGCAACGCCCCGACGGTCCAGCCACGCCCGACCAATCCGCGCAGCGCCGCCTCGTAGCGCGCGGGTTCGACAAGAAAGTCCGACACCACCACGGCGACGCCGGGTACGCGCGCATGACCGGCGTAGTCGCTTACCCCTTCCGCCAATGTCGTCGCGCCGGCCGTGTGCAAGCTCATGAGGTAGTCGCGCACCTGGCCGATCATGTCGCGATGACGAAACCACGGCGAGGCGCGGAAACCACGTCCACCGTCCGCCGACAGTGCAACGCATCGCACCGGATCGTTGTGGCGCAAGCTGATGTAGGCGAGACTGGCGGCGAGGCCAATCGCGAACTCAAACTTTCGATCAGCGACCGGCGCGGCCATCGACGCACTGCAGTCGATGAACACATGCAGCGCCGCTTCGCGCTCCGCGCGAAAGGTCTTGATCAGCAACTGATCGAGGCGCCCGTACGCGTTCCAGTCGAGGTAACGCAGATCGTCGCCCGGATGATACGCCTTGTAGTTGGCCAGCTCGATACCCGACGGCTGGGTCCCGTGCGGCATGGGCGTGTTGCCCGGACGGGTGGCCAAGCTGTGACGGACGCGCAGTTGCAACCGATCGAGCTTTTTCAGAAAAACGGGCTGCAGCACCTCGGCAAGCCCGGCGGAGGCGGGCGCCGTCGGCGCGGAGTTGAACGCTGCAAGCAGGCCGCGCAAGCGCTCAGCGCTGGAGCCGGCGCGCGGCATGAACGATGCCCTCGATCAAATTGCCCGCATCGACGCCATCGGCTTCGGCGGCGAAGTTGAGCACCAGCCGATGATTGAGCGCGGGCACCGCGACTTGGTCGATATCGTCGAAAGTGACGTTCACCCGCCCATCGAGCAGCGCGCGTACCTTGGCGCCGAGCAGCAACGCCTGTCCGCCACGTGGACTCGATCCAAAGCTCACGTAGCGCGCGATGCGCTCATCGGGCGGCAGACCGCTGCCACCAGCGGGCGCAAACTTCGAGCCTGACGGCACGGTCGCGCGCACCAGAGTTGCCGCGTATTGCTCGAGGTGCGGCGCAATCAACACTTGGCGCACCAGCGCCTTCAAGCCTTCGATGCGCGCCGGCGCGTCGGTGGGGTCGAACAGCGGCCGCACCGTGGGAATCTCCGCGGTCGTGGTCGTTCCGATGATGCGCTGCATTTCCTCGGCGTTCGGATACGCCAACCGCACTTTGAAGAAGAAGCGATCGAGCTGCGCCTCGGGCAACGCGTAGGTACCTTCCATCTCGATCGGGTTGAGCGTGGCCAGCACGAAGAACGGTGGCAATAGCCGATAGGTCGTCCCGGCCACCGTCACCTGCAACTCGGCCATCGCTTCGAGCAGCGCGGACTGCGTCTTCGGTGTCGCGCGGTTGATCTCGTCGGCGAGGAGGACGTGCGAAAAGACCGGCCCTTCGATGAAGGCGAACTCGCGGCGACCGTCGACTTCCATCACCATGCGCGTGCCGGTGATGTCGGCGGGCATCAGATCGACGGTAAACTGAATGCGACTGAAGCGCAGGTTCAACACCTCGGCAAGCGAGCGTACGATCAGCGTCTTGCCGGTGCCGGGGACACCTTCGATGAGCACGTGTCCGCCAGCGAAGAACGTGATCAGAATCTGTTCGAGGATGCCGCGATGGCCGACGATGACCCGCTCCATCTCATCGCGGATCTGTTGGAAGGTCGATTGAAACTCCTCGACCTGGCGGCGGCTGTTGGCGACGCTCATGACTCCGGCCGTTGGCTGTAAACGCGGCGGACAACGTCTTCGAACTCCGGCGGCACGTCGGTCTTGCGCAGGAGATCATCGCCGAGCTGCTGCTCGCTGAGCGTGGCGGTGCCACGTGCCACCTCGGCGAAGCCGTCGTCGGTTACGCGGCCATGCGGTGGCGGTGGTTGCGCATCCGTTTTGCGCGGCATCCCTTGCAGGAAGGAGTTCAACGTCAGCTTGAATGTCTTCGGTTCCGCGGTGCCGTTGGCGCCAGGTTTGGCCTGCTTGGCGAGTAGATTGCCCGGGTTGCTGCCATTCGGTCCGACTTCGCCATGCTCGGAGTTCTGTCCCTCTGATGAGGGTTGGCTGCCAGGGTTCTGGGCCGCGTGCAATTGCTCGTTATCGCGCGGCTTCGCCTGATCCGAGTTCACCCGCGCATCACCGTTCGGCTTGTCGTTGCTGCCGGACTGTTGGTGGTCACTTTGGGTCTTACTGTCGCCCTTCGATTCACGATCCGGCTGTCCGCGATCGTCGTGTGATGGGTTCCGGTCTTTGGTCGCTCCGGCCCTGTGCTCTGGAGACTCAGCCCGCTGTGATTGATTCTGCGCGAGTTGTTGCGGCTTGCCCGCGGCTTCGGCGTTGAAGGCTTGTCGGATCAGTTGCTGGAGTTGCGGCGCGAGTTCGCCGTTGCGTGGGTTGTCTGGTGTTTGCGAATCGCCGTCGTTGGACAGCTTGGGCGCCCCGGGACCGTGCGCGGGTACATCACCGGTCATGTTTTGAGTCGAGAGCGGCGCAAGGTCAGCGCTGCCGTCGGGTTGCGGTGCGTTCTGTCCCGATTCACCCGGATGCGGTGCCGCCTGCGGCTTGCCGACGAGCTTGCCACCAGCGAGCGCCTGCGCCGCTGCAGCCGCCTCCGCGCTGCCGCTGGCAGGGAGCGCGACCGCTTCATGGGCGGCGGGTGGCTCGGGCCGCGCGATGAATGCGGTGGAACCAAGCGTGGCGAGCGCCAGCAGAAACACGTAGACCGAATGCGGCACGCGCCGCGGCGCAATGGCACGCGGGTCCCAGCGTTGTCCCAAGGCGAGCACGTCGGCAAGCAACAGTCCCGCGAGGCGCGAGGGCGGCCGGCGTTCGCGGGCGGTGAGCAGCGTCACCAACCGGTCCTTCAGCCGCGCGCGCTCGTCTGCCAGCGCCGCAACGTGCGGCAGATCGCGCCAGCGTTGATAGAGCACCAGCGGCGCACCGATAAGCACAGTGAATGTCGCGACCAATCCAGCGTAGAAGGTGATGCGAAACATCAGCGGCGAGCCGCGCAGCGCCGCCAGCACCAACGCCGCGACGGCGAGCGCGAGAACGCTGGCGGTGACGTATCCGACATGCTGCGCCGTAAACAGATTCACACGGCGGCGCAGGATGCGCAGGCGGTCCTCAATCTCCTCGAAGCCGAGAATCACAGCCGGCATCTATGCCCACACCGCGTGCAATGTAGGCGCACCATAAAGGAGGGGCACAGGGGGGTCAACTAACTTCAACAGAAGTGGAGCACGGGTGGAGCCCGCCTACATGACGCGAACAGCCGATGGACATCGCCGCCGCTGAGCGATAGCTGCGTGCAGAGAGATCCCGCAACGACCTATGCTACTGCGAGAAGCTCTAGCAATCGACGACCACGACATCGTCGCCGTCATCGGCGCCGGTGGTAAGACCAGCGCAGTGCGACGGCTCGCGGTCGAGTTCCATCAGTTGCGGCGCCGAGTGTTGGTGCTCAGCACCACCAAGATCGAGGCTCAGCGGGGCGCCATCGACACACAGTTGTGCGATTCGCTCGCCACGGCGTGTGCGGCGGCTCGGAGTCGCCGCGCTGGCGATCTACCGCTCTTGATCGTTACGGAACAGCTCCCGACTCGACTGCGCGGCGTACCGGTCGATTGGGTGGCACCGCTCGCCGCGTGGGCGGATGTTACTCTGGTGCAGGCCGACGGGGCCGGGCGTCGGTCCTTCAAAGCGCCGGCGGCGCACGAACCAGTGATTCCAGCGCAAGCGACGCTGGTCGCCGCCGTGGCCGGGATCGACGCGATCGGGAAGCCGATCGACGAACGCCACATGCATCGCCCCGAGCGGGTCGCGGAGTTCGCCGGCGTTGCGTTGGGCACGCCGTTGACCATCGATGCTGCCGCGCGCGTGCTGCTGCATCCTCGCGGCGGCTTCCGCGATGTGTCACCGGCGACGCGACGAGCGATTGTGCTCAATAGAGTGGACGGTCAACCCGAGTTGGATATCGCCAGCTCATTGACGGCCGCGATTCGCACCCATGCGGCGATCCTGGTGATCGCAACGGCGCTGCAATCGCCTGATCCGGTCCGCGCGGTGTGGGGAGGCTGAACCGCTTACGGTCTAGCGAACCGCCGGCGGGCTGTGGGTGTCACGCCAATGGCACTGATGCGTTGCAATGACGCACATTCAGGTGGCCAAGGCATCGCGGACGGCTTGGATGTAGGCATGCGGCGGCGCGGGGCTCTGGATGTAGCCATCGGCACCGGGCACCTCGTGCCCATGTTTGTAGTTGCTATCGATCACCAACACGCGGACCGCTTGAGCGCGCGGCGTTGCCCGCAGCTTCGTAAGAATTTCCGCGCCGACGCGCCTGTCAATGAGGAGCAAGTCGGGAGGCTCGGCGAGGATCTGCATCCACACGGCCTCGGCCGTACCACACGCCGTGGCCACCGTACCGAAACCTTTGAGCGCGAGCACCTTGGCTAGTGCCGTACTGAAATCTGGATCGCTGCAATCCGCAACGAGTATGCGCGCCATCCGTCCCCCCGTTGAGCTGATGAGTTCTAGCAAGAGGGTGGCCAGCGGCAATCGCCCGCTCACCGATCGAAGGGACGCTGAGCAATCGAGTCAATCGCGGCGCGCCTGCAAGCCGTCCGGCGCCGGTGCGGCGTTGGGCTGCAGGCGAATGATCTTCGGACCCGGCCCCTCGATCTGCCAGGTGGGGAAGTTCGAGTTCGACGTCCACACCCCTCCGGCATCGTCGAAGTCGATCTCGCGCGTGTACGTCACCCGGGTCGGCAGCGGGAACACGGTGAATTGTTCGCTCGCCGGATCGAGACGCATCAAGGTGTCGGAGTTGGTCCCGCAGATCCAGATCGTATCGGTGTGGCGGTCGACATTGAGCGCGTAGGGAGTTTCGACGCCGCCGATCGGCAGCTTCCACGTCTTGAATTCTCCGCTGCTGAGGTTGTAGCGCGCGATCAGGCCGGCGCTGAAGCCGGGAATCCACAGATTGCCCTGCGAGTCGAACCGCAACCGGCGTGGCCCCGGGAACGGCGTGTCGATGAGCGTGATCGCGTCGTTGCTGGGATCGATGCGGCCGATGCGGCGCTCGTTGAGTTGGCTGAACCATACCCCGCCGTCGGGCGCGATGTCGATGCCGTACGGGACCGGGAGATTGACGCCTTCACCGCTTGAGGTGTCACCCATCGAGACGTACTTGCTGGCCCACAGAAACCAGGGCACGACGCGCACCGTGAGCGCCTGGCCCCAGGTCCGGGCCGGCAGCCGAATGGTGCGCTGCTCACCGGTCTTGGGATCGATCATGCCGACGTGGTTGCTCACCGCGAGCGTGTACCAAGCACGTCCTTGATGATCGAAGCGCAGCGTGTGCGGGTACAAGCCTTCCTTCTGCGGCATGATCTGCCACTGCTCGGTCTTGGGATCGAAGCGCGCGACCTTGTTGCCCAAACAGAGCGTGATCCACACCGATCCGTCGGGAGCGACTTGCAGGCTGTGCGGCGCGACGTGGGCGTTGCTGTTGGGCGCGATCAACGCACCGGCGGTGCCGAACACACCACCGAGCGGCGAGTCGCCGCGCGGGATGTCCCACGCTTTCCGCTCATTGGTGCGCGGATCCAAACGGTAGAGTTGATCCTGGTTCGTATCCACCGAGTAGATGGTGCCGTCCGGATGCACGGTGATGTCGTGTTGCATCGAGGCCGGATGGCCGATGTCCCACTCGGTGATCACCGCCGCGGCATTGCGCGGCGCCGCCGGGGCGGTGAAGCGCGCTTGCATCAGCGGCTGCTGGTAGCTCGCCTCGGCATACGCCGTGTTGAAGGCGTGCGGCAATTCGGCACGCAGCGCGGGCGAGATGACGCCGCCCATGCGCGCCATCAGTTTGAAGATCTTGTCCCAGTCCTCGGCGCTGCGTGGTACGCGCGTCGCCCAACTGCCTTGCTGATGGCAGAAGGTGCATTGGCGGGTGAACTCCTCGCGCTTCTCGTCGCTCGACAACTCGGCCAGCAGCAACGGCATCCACAGGCTCGATGGCAGTTGCCACGCAAGTTCGTTGGGATCCGTCTCGGGCGTCAGCGCCAGCCGCAACCGCTGCGTACCGTCATGCAGATCGAGTCCTTGCTGCACGACATCCTGGTAGCCGAGGCGGCGGACGCGGACATCGTACGCGCCCGCCTCGAGCGGGGGTAAGCGGAACGCTCCGTTCGCCGTCGTGTAGACGGTCGTGCCGCGCTGCAAACCGCGACTTGTGGCGGTGACCATCGCGCCTTCGACCGGCGCGCCGCCGGCATCGACCACAAAGCCATCGAATACTCCCGTCTCCGCTGCGAGCGCGCGCAGCGCGAGTAACAACCCGAGACTCACCACCAGCAGCAGCGTGCGTTTCATGGATTCACCCCCGGCTTGGAATCAACCACGAGCGTGAGCGGACCATTCGACATCTGACGCAGTTCGAATTCTAGCACAATCGGCACGAACTCGTGATGGCGCGCAACCCCGACTTGCTCGTGGCGGACGCCGCCGTACTCGACCAGCAATCGATACGGCTGCGGATCGCTCTGGCCGCCGCACGCTTCCATGTAGTCGACGCCGATGCGGTAGTGACCCGCGGCGGGTTCGGCGAACGTCGCGGATTCGAGCGGCGGTTCCCCGGCTTCGCTCAGGTCCGCGCAGCGCACGTCGCGTTCTAGCTTGCCGCCCTCGCTGCTCGGGTTGTTGCCGAAGTAGACGGTCTCCCACGACGGCCCGGTGAGGTAGAGATCCAGATCGGCGGTCCCGTCCCACGTCAGCATCACCCGCAGCCCGGCTGCCGGCACCGAAGCCGGGAACATCGGCGCTGAGATCGGGCGCCGATTCGCACAGCCCGCCAGTGCGACCGCCGCCAGACAGACGATGGCTAACCGCAACGGTAGCGCTCGCCGCGCCTTTCCTGTCTTATGCGTGTTCATCCTTCCGCGTCACCAACTCGATCAGCACACCGCCTGCCGCATCGGGGTGGAGAAACGCCACGCGCATCGCGTCGCCTTCACGTACGGTGTCGATCGTCGCCACGCCGCGCTGTTGAAGAGCCGCAAAGTCGGCATCGACGTCATCCACGCGGAGGCCGACGTGGTAGATGCCCGGCTCCTGTCGCGGCAGATAGCGAATCATTGTTTGCGCCGGATCGGACGCCTCGATCAGCTCCAACCGTACGCTGCCGGCCTGCACGTAGGCCATGCGGATCGGGGGCTCGCTGCGCGACTCGATCGGCGTCGCCGCCAGCCCCAGCGTCTGCGTGTAGAAGCGCAACGACGCGTCCAGGTCACGCACGAAGATGCCGATGTGGTCGATGCCGGTGACCAACGCGCCACCTGACTCAAGAACGACCCGCGCGCCCGGCGACCGAACCGAGCAATACGAGCGTCGCCCCATTGAGCGTGAGCAACACGCCGCCCGCCACCGAGACCAAGTGAAACCCACGCCGGATCTGGGCGAAACCGAATTCGAGTTTGTACACGTCGTTGGTCGGATTACGGGCAACGATGAGTTCCTTCTTGGCGTAGTCGTCATCGCGAACCATCAGCGTGGCGAAGGAAACCGCGACCGCCACACCAATCGCGATCAACAAGACGCCGACGACCTTGCACGCTCTGGCCATTACGCTTCCCCCCGTACACTGCGCGCGGCGCCGATCGCCGTCGCGTACTCCGCGTGCTGTGGCACGATGAAGTTGCGCTCGAACAGAAAGCGAGTGGCGGTGACGCGATCGAGGAACGGCTTCACGCGCACCAGTTTGCCGGTGAGCACGATGTCGCGGTGATCGGCGGCGCGCGCCGCCGACACGCTCAGCACGACGATGACTTCGGCGATCATGTTGATGAGCGCCCGCGCCTTGTCTTCCGGCCGCGCGTCGGAGGACAGCTTGCCAAAGTTGCTCGCGGTGGCGTCGGCGGGCAGCGTACCGAGTGGACCGCCGGCGATATCGCCGACGGTTAGGTCGACGCGCGTGAGATCGCCGGTGGACGCGAGTTGCTCGAGCGTCTCCAGCCGCGCCACGTTGAGCAAGTGCTTCGACAAACCCAGCAACGTGCCACCGCCAACACCGGTGCCGCCAACATGGATGATGCGTTCGGGTTTGACCGAGACGATCGCGGTGCCAGTGCCCATCGACACCACCAACGCGTCGCGTTTGTCCGCCAGCGTGGAGCCGCCGACGCCGATCGCGGTGATCTCGTCGACTTTGCGTATCGGGATGCCGAGCAACTGATCGCCCAGGTGGCACGCACCCCCACCGGTGGCCGCGATGGCCGTGACGTCGGTCAATTGCGCGTTGAGGTCGTTGACCAGCTTACCGAGTGCGCCGGCGGCTGCGGCAATGGGATCGTTCGCTTCCACCGAGACGACACGGAACTCGTTGTCGAGGACCACGGCGTCGGTGGTCGATCCGCCGATGTCGATGCCGATGATCATGAACGCGTGGCCTTACTGATGTCCAAGCGATAGACCGCAACGCGGTCGCGGCGGGCGGCGGCGTAGTTTTTCCACTTGGCTTCCGGTACGGCGGCGCTGGCGACAGGACGAAATCCTTGGCGTTCGAAGAACGCTTGTGCTCGTTCTTCGGTCGTACAGGCGAAGACGTAGTCGAGCCCTTGCTCGCCGGCATCGATGAGCACGCGCTGAATCAAGCGAGCACCCACACCTTCACCCTTGAACCGAGTGACGGTGTAGAGGCCGACGATTTCACCGGCGCATGCGTCCGCGTACGGTGCGGTGACCAGCGCGCAGACGCCGGCGAGGTGATGCGTGCTGATAGTCGCGCCATATCCGGTCAGCAGTATCTCGCTGATCTCCTCCTGGCTGCGGAACTTGAGGAAGCCTTCGCGCTGGCCACGCTCGATCAGGCGTTCGACCTCTTCGAACTCATCGATGCGCAGCCGCTCGACACGGCAGTAGTCCTGAAGCGTGAACAGCGTGCCCGAGCCCTCGTAGGTAAACAGCTCGCGCGCCAAGCCGGCGAGCGAACACAGATTGACCGAGCCGACACCGCCGGCGAGGGCGGTCCGCACCACGCGCAATGTGCCCCGCCGGTCAGCCAGCCCCGCCCACTCGGCCTCGCCCTCATTCAACAGCGTGGCCAGCGTCGGTTCGTCCATGAACGAGAGCTGCTGCCCGTCCGTTCCAGTGATGCCACCTTGCGGCTCGACCAACACCAACTTGTGAACGCCGAAGCGCTCGGCAACCGCGGCACTGACAGTACACAGCGCCGCTTCGTCTTCGACCGCACCGACGAGCAATGGGCCACCGCGCAAGATGCCCCACACCTTCGCCAGCACGCCCATCGCGGCGTCCGGGTCCGCCAAGGCCGCATCGGACAGTTGAGCGAAGGCCGTAGTGCGCCCGCGTTGCCCGCGCACTTGCGAGAACAACGGCAGCGTCTCCTCGTGGAACAGCAACGGTCCCAGTCGCCGTTGCAGACGGCGCAGCAACTGTTCGCCCGACAAGCGACCGGTGCCGCCGAAGATCAACAGGACCCGGGTGTCGTTGCGGAGCAGTTCGCGGGCGACCGCACCGAGCGCGTCGTACTCCGCGTCGCCGGCAAACTCACGCAGCGGCAGCGCCAGCACGAGCGTGCGTCCGCGAAACTCGTCGAGATAGAATTCCTTCTCGCTGAACAGGAGGTCGGTGGCGACCTCGGCCGCTGCGGGTTTCGTCACCGCGCCCCCATACCACAATCGCGTGTGGCCGGTAATCGAAAAGGACGAGCGTTGCAACGCCGGGGAATGATATGAAGTCGCGTGGCTTTGACACGTCGGGAACTAGCCCGCAGAATAGTGCGGAAGAAGGGGCGGAATGAAACTGCACGGGATCGAGATCCCTGGCGAGACACTGGCGGCGTTCTGTCGCCGCAACGACATCCGGCGCCTCGCGGTGTTTGGTTCGATCCTCCGCGGGGAGTTCGGACCTGACAGCGACATCGATGTACTGGTCGAGTTCGAGCCTGGACATGTGCCGGGTCTCAAGTTCTTTGAGCTGGAGCACGAGCTTTCCGAACTGCTGGGGCGAAGGGTTGATCTCAATACGCCCCAGTGCCTGAGTCCCTACTTCCGTGACGAAGTCGTCGCTGAGGCAGAGGTCATCTATGCTCAAGAGTGATCGCGTCCGCTTGCTCCATATGCTGGATGCGGCGCGCGAGGCCGTTGGCTTTGCGCAGGCACGCTCGCGCAGCGACCTCGATTCGGATCGGATGTTGAACCTGTCGTTGGTGCGCCTCATCGAGATCATCGGCGAAGCCGCGGCACGCGTGTCTCCGGAGACTCGATCCAAACACCCCGCGATTCGGTGGCCCGGCATCATCGGCATGCGCCACCGCATCGCGCACGGCTACGACCAGATCAACTTCGACATCGTCTGGGAAGTGGCGACGGTCGACCTTCCACCCTTGATCGCCCAGTTGGAACACATCCTCTCGATCGAGAAACCCTGACGATGGCGCGAAAGAGCGTAAAGACGGTCGCGGTCGAGTCCGTCCGCCATAAGGACAAACGCAAGAACATCCCCACCAGGAGTTGCGCGACTTCGTTGCTGAGGACGAAGCGAAGCCCAAGACCATTCTCAACCGCAGCGGCCCAAGCCCGTTCACGGAGACGCCGGACCCAATGGTCCGCCGCGTGTGGCGCGAACTGGGCAACAAGAAAAACGTAACTCACGCGGCGCCGGCCGCGCCCGACCACCTGCTGCAGAGGAGTTGTGGCTAGTGTCGTGTCGCTCTCGATACTCGCCGAGAGTTGGAGAGGGTTGCAATGTCAATACAGAAAATGGGGCCAGCGCGTGGGTGGGCAGCCAACCGCGTCGAAGAGATGTCACCGCTCCGCCGGCGGTGGGAGGATTACGCTTCGCAGAGCGCAGAATACGAGCGCCAGATGGCAGAACATAAACAGCAGATGGCAGAGCGAAAAGCAGAATATCAGCGGCAGATGACAGAACATGAACGGAGGGTGGCAGGGCAAAAGGCAGCATATCCGCGGCAGATGGCAGAGCGAGAGGCAGAATATCAGCGGCAGATGGCAGAACATGAACGGAAGGTGGCAGGGCAAAAGGCAGAATATGAACAGAAGATGGCGGAATATCAGCGGCAGAATCCGCAATTGCCACCGTCGGGTTGCTTGTCGCATCCGAACGCAATAGCGTGCTCGTGTCCTAAGCCCGTTCGGCCCGATCCGCCGGTTCGGCCTATCGCACCGATTTCGCCTATCTCGCCGACTCCGCCTATTTCGCCGACTCCGCCGACTCCGCCGATTTCACCGATTCTGCCCCGACCGCCGATGGAACCGCCTGGTCCATTCGTCGGAGCGGAGGACATTCGGCACTTCGAGCAGCGGTTGAAGGACGCGATTCACGCGTCGGAACGGGATCCAGTGCGTGCCCCTCGGCAGCCGGATGGGTTTTCCCGGTATACCTGGTTCTTTAAGGGAGAGGCGGTCGAGATCGGAGTCCCGCTCGCAAGGAAGAATTACAGCGACGAGCAGCTGCAACTCCTGATCCTCGAACACTACGATCGTGAGCGACGAAGGTTCGAGAAGTTGAAGCAGCTCTACAAGTCCGACTCCGTTCAGCAAGACTCACAACGGCGCGAACGCATTCCCGAACAGGTACGGATTGCCGTCTGGCGCCGAGACGATGGTAGATGTGGTCGCTGTGGCAGCCGCGAGAAGCTCGAATACGACCATATCGTGCCGATCTCGCGGGGAGGCAGCAACACAGCCCGCAACATCGAGCTGCTCTGCGAACAATGCAACCGGGCAAAGGGCGATCGGGTCGAGTGACCAACGGGCCGCATGCAGAAGGACGCAGTCGAAGGTCTCGCTTCTTGTCGCGGTGAAGGAGTGGGGTCAGGTGGAGCGGATGCGCCAACCAAACAGCAATCGACCTCACGGGGTTCGCACATCTGGGACCAAGAGAATAGTGGCGAGGGCCGGAGCCTACTTCACCGACGCCGACGAACCCTACGACAAACTCAAACGCGCCCTCCGCACCGAGGTCGACGAAGCCGCGTGGTCGTCGCTCTACTCCACCACCAGCTGCCCGTTCGATCCACCCAAGACCGGCAAGATCGCAATCAAAGTGATCAACCACTACGGCGATGAGGTGCTGAAGGTGTACGGCGTGTAGCAGGGGCTGCGGGTTTCAGGACAGCCATGCAGATTGCTCAACAATTCTCCTCCTACCTAAAGGAGATCGCCCAAGGTCATGGCCGAGAGGACTTGGCACTTGTCGAGCGATCATGGGACGAGTTTGCTGCGCTCTACTCACGTGTTGTAGCGCAAGTCGAACGCGTTCTGTCGTTCGCCTCGGATCGCCAAGCTAAGCCTTTGGCCCAGTGGCGGCGCGTCGCGGAAGTCGTTGCCTATGACCTCGCGGCTTCAAAGAGACTGCTTGATGAAGGATTCCGCGTGCAAGCTCCTGCGATGCTGCGAGTCGCAATGGAAACTGGGTGTACGCTCACGATACTCGGTTGGTCCAACCATCTCTCCGACTGGCTCGCAGGTGACCGCGTCGAGGTCCCATGGAAGGGCATGCGGAAGGGCAGGCGGCTCACCATTGACGATTGCACGTACGGGGAGCTGGCACGGTGGCTGCGGTCGCTGGCCGAACAAGCCGGAGCCTCGCAAACGGATCCTCAACTCATCACAATGATCGAGGACCTGAGCGAAGTACATGAAAGGTTTCGTCGCACGCTGGACGCGAACAAGTACATCCACAAGAGTCGAGAACTTGTGAACCAAACAGGATGGCTCTTCGGGCAGTTCCTTGAGCAGGTCCAAAGCGAAAGCAAGAAGGTAGAGGTTAGAGAAGGACTTCTCGATATGTGGTTCGAATTCCACGTCACGTTCGACCGGTGCCTCTACCATCAGTTGACTTCGCGCTTCATTGAGTTGTGCCGACTGATTGAGTGCCAAGGAGTGGGCCTTCCGCAGTCTGAGCGGAACGGCTTCACGGCGTTGGCAACGGAGCTGATGGCGGTAGGCCAGCAGTTCGAGGAGGCACTTCAGCCTCACTGGGCAGCGTGGGCCGCAAGACACGGTGAAAAAGTCAACTGATCGCAGCCCTGTGCCCTGTGCTCGCGAGTGGTCGGGCTGTGTCCCCTACCGTGTGGACGCGAGTTGCCGCGCGCGACACAGAAAGCTCTCCGTATTCCGTCGCTTCACCGCACGTCCGGCCTGCTCGTGTCGAACGAACCGAGCAGATTCGTCACAACGTCGTCTGGGCGCCACAAGGAAGTGTCAGGCGGGATTGGGCTCCCGTCGTGGCATGGCGCAGGTATAGAGGCCCTATGCCTGCGGAGCTTGCTCTGCGCTTGAAATTCCGAGCTCTGCAGGAAGGCTGCGGATTGTACGAGCGAGTTCCTGTTCTCTGTCCAGGGCCTCCTCCCCTGCACGGCGCCCGGAGATAATGCGCTCACTCTCCCCGAGGATCTTCCTTTCCAGAATGTCGACGCAACTGGCGAATGGGAACCTCTCGCTGAATATGTCGGCTTGCTCGCGTTCGGTGAGCGCAGCGCCGAGAATCTGGCGTATACCGGGATCGTCATACCACACCACGAACGGCTCCCCGCGGAGAGCCTCGATCGTTACAACGCAAGAGCGCATCAACACGAACGAATATGCGAAGAACAAATCCCAGAGCCTTTCGCTTAGGAAGGGACGGTGCATTTCAATCTGTGGCCCCAACTCCGCCAGCTCAGCCACGGTCTTCCAGTTACAGTCCTTGAGCAATTCGTTCTCGGGATTGCGGATTGCAGCTTCGTGTTCTCCCTTTGCGGGTACATCATGGAATCCCCGCATGAGATTCGTAGACACCCGCAGCTTGAGAACAGCGACCCATAGCGCCTCAGCGGCCTGGAGGCGGCGTTCGTGTGAAACTTGACTGCCGAACGCAAACGCGTCGCGGGTGGCAGCCGTCATTGATTCCATGGCGCGAAGTTCATGCCTCAGCCGTTCAACACTCTCTTCCGTTCGCCGGCGCTCCCGCTCCGAAACACGCCCCATCCATACTTTTCCGAGCCAGGCAGCCAAGCTCACAACGACCACCTGCACCCCGCCGAATATCCACAGCGAACTCGTGACAGCCTCGGTAAATTTCTGCACACCTTCGTCCATGAGCCCACCCTTCCACATCTGGCCGAGCCACGGGCCAGCGCTCGTGTATCGTGCCTCCAGCACGTTAGCACGATTCAAGAACGAGTCCGCTTCGGCTCACAACGCCTGCAGTTGGTGGATGACGGCGAGCATTCGCTCGACACCAGCGCCTTCGTCGTACGCGGGTCGTGCCGTCAGGTCGACGACGCCACACGCAGATACTGCCGGGTGAGCAGGAGCGGCTCGAAGCCCATCGCGGCGTAGAGGTGCTTCGGGGTGTCGTCGACACGCGCGCCGATGACGATCGGGCCGGCGCCCCGGGCGCGAGCATCGGCCACCGCGTGTACGATCAACGCGGTCGCGATGCCGCGATGGCGCCGCGCGGGCACGGTGAAGAGATCCTCTACGATCCCGACGCCGTTACGTCCGGGCCATGATGAGAAGTAGGCGCAGGCGACTCCCTCTTCGTACGCTAACCAGTGACGAATCGCGGGCGACTGGCAGCGCTTGTTGGTCATGAAGTCGGCAAGCGTATCGGGGTCCGGCGCGCGTTCACTTTGGTGGGTTCGCTCGTCCCATTCGAGCGCGACGAGTTCACCGTACGCGAGCCACTCGGGTTCGCTATGCACCAATCGAATGTCGACGGCGCGCGGCCGCGCCTGCAACTCTCCATGGAGCACCATCTGCAAGGTCTCGCTGAACGTGTAGTCGTCGATCGTGAGTCGCGCGACGAATTGCTGCGGCGTGAACGGATTGACCTCGAAGCGGCGGTGGCGGAACTCCGCAAACTCCGACTCGACCCGCTGCAAAAGCCGCGCGATCTCGGTCGTCACCGCGCATTGGACATGCGCCACGTGATTCGCATCGTAGCGCCGGGGGCATGAACGGTTGCGCACAAACCGCGCACCGTTGGCTTCGAATACCTCGTTGCCGACTTCGAGATAGCCATGCACGGTGTCGCAGACGCGGTGCATCAGATCATCGTCGTTCACCGTCATTGCCTCTCCTTCGCGTGAAGGGACTGTCGATTTTCTCCCAAGACGTGCTTCGACAAGCTCAGCACGAACGGATGATCGGAACGATTTCAATGACCCTATCCGTTTCACCCTGAGCCTGTCGAAGGGTGTCTTTCCCTCAACACCGAAAGCGCCACGCGCCAACGTATGCTGGCGCCACGCAAGCTTGACACGATTATCGCACCGGGCAACGGTTGCGGTCGCTGGTCGGGATTCGCATGCTCGTCGGACTGATTGCCGATACCCACGCGCAATTGCACCCGGACGTGCCGCGGACGTTTCGCCGGGTTGCGCGTATTCTCCATGCCGGTGATGTCGGCAGTGCGGCGGTGCTCACCGAACTCGCAACACTCGCGCCGGTGACCGCGATTCATGGCAATGCGGATCCGCCGGAGTTGCAGCGCACGCTGCCGGCGCACCGGATGGTCCGCTGCGACGGCACACGGATGCTGCTGGTTCACCACGCGCAAACAGATCACCGCTGGTTGCCTGACGTCGCGAGATTGATCGACACGCATCGGCCGCGCGTGGTCATCTTCGGTCACAGCCACGTCCAGTACGTCGCTGAGCACGACGGTGTGTTGTTCGTGAATCCCGGCGGCGGCGGCCGGCGGCGGTTTCGACTGCGACGGAGTGTCGCGTTGCTCACGGTCGGCGCTGGCGATCCGACCGCGCGGCTAGTGTGGTTGGACCGGGATTGAAGCCGCCACCGGTACTCGACCGCCCTTGCGCAGTCGATTTCCGATCGACCGCCATCGTCGACGCCGTCGAAAGGTCCACGCGCCTGCGAATTTCGTTCTCGCGTTTTGGCGTCCGCGTGACTATGCTCGCCGCATGCAAGCGGTGTTGCTGGCCGCGGGCCGTGGCACGCGCATGGGCGTGCTGACGGAGACATGCCCGAAGCCTCTGCTCCCTGTCGCCGGCCGGCCGTTGATCGAACACATCATCGCCGGTTTCGCCGCGGCCGGCGTGCGCGAGTTGGTCATCGTGACCGGCTACCGCAGCGAGCAGATCGAAACGGCGTTGGGCGATGGCGCGCGCCTGGGCGTGCGCATCATCTACCGCCGGCAAACCACCGCCGAGGGCACTGCGCGTGCTCTGTTGCTGGCGCGCGACGCGCTGGCCGACGAACCGTTCGCGCTCAGTTGGGGCGACATCTTGGTGCAGCCGGAGTTCTATGCCGCCATGGTGCAGCGCTTCCGCGCGCGCCCGTGTGATGCGTTGCTGGCGCTCAACGCGGTCGACGATCCGTGGGCCGGCGCGGCGGCGTACGTCGACGACGTTGGCCGTGTCAGCCGCATCATTGAAAAGCCGCGACGCGGCAGCTCGACTACACACTGGAACAACGCCGGCGTGTTCGTGTTCGATCAGCTCGTGCTCGACTACGCGGCGCGTCTGCAACCGTCGGCGCGCGGCGAGTACGAGCTACCGCAGGCGATCGCAGCGATGATCACAGACGGGCGCGCAATCTACAGCCTACCAATCGAAGGTTACTGGAGCGACGTCGGCACCCCGGACGATCTGCGCCGCGCCGACCGCGAATTTCCGGCCGCCGCGCCGCACCTAGGTGAGTCCACCGTGCGCCCGGCGCCTTGCCAGCCATGACCGCAACGATTGATCCGGACGACGGGCGCATCGCGCGCCTGCTGACGAGCTTCCGCAACCATTTTGGACGCCCGCCGACGCACCTCGTCCGCGCTCCCGGCCGCGTCAACTTGCTCGGCGAGCATACCGACTACAACGGTTTGCCGGTGTTACCGATGGCGATCGATCACGCGGTGATGATCGCGGCGGCGGCCAATGCCGACACGGCCGTGCGGCTACGCAACCTCGATGAAACCTATCCGGCGCGCAACTACCACCTTGCCTCGACCATCGCGCCGTTCGCTGGTGGTGACTGGGGCAACTATCACAAGGCCGCAACGCAGGGGCTGTACGCGACGCGCCACGGCACACTGCGGCAGGGAGGCGATTTTCTGGTCGACGGCAACATCCCCGCCGGCGCGGGGTTGTCGTCGTCGTCCGCCTTGGTGGTGGCGAGCGCGCTGGCCGTGCTCGCGCTCAACGACATCGAGATTCCATTTGCCGAGCTGGCCGAACTGCTGCCCCACGCCGAGCGCTACGTCGGCACGCTCAGCGGCGGCATGGATCAATGCATCAGTTTGCTCGCAGTCGCCGACCATGCGTTGCGCATCGATTTCTTTCCGCTGCGGGTGCGGCCAGTGCCATTGCCGTCGGGCTATCGCGTCGTCGTGTGCCACAGTCTCGTGACCGCGGAGAAGTCGGGCGCCGCGCGCCTGGCGTACAATCTGCGCGTGGTCGAGTGTCGCTTGGCGGTGCGCGCCTGCGAAGTGGCCCTGGCGCCGGCGCTGCCGCGCGCGCTGCGCACGCTGGGCGATCTCGCTAACCTGTTTCCCGGTCGCTCGCTGCCCGAGCTGCTACCCGCCGTCGACGCCCGGCTGCCACCGCGGCCTCTGACATTGGCGGAGATCGCGCGCGTGGTGGGCGCCAGCCCAATGCAGTTGCGCGACGAATGCCACATCCCCGGCGAGATCGGGGATCGTTTCACGGTGCTGCCGCGATTGCGCCATGTACTCACCGAAGCCGAGCGCGTGAATCGCGCCGAGCGTATCTTGGCGAGCGGCGACGCACCCGCCTTCGGCGCCTTGATGGATGCGTCGCACGCGAGTTGCCGCGACGACTATGAAATCAGTTGCCCAGAAATTGAAGAGCTCGTCGCCACGGCGAAGGAATCGGGGGCAGTGGGCGCGCGGGTAACCGGCGCCGGCTTCGGTGGCTGCATCGTCGCGCTGGTCAACGCGAGTGCGGTGAACAGCTTCCTCGAATTGATCGACCGGCGCTTCTACCGCCCACGGCTCGGCAATGGCGCGCGCACGGTCGGGCATCGATTCGTGTTTCAACCCTGCGCCGGGGCGACGGTCCGACGGCTCGGCGCCTAGGGCGATGACCGCGTTGTCGCCCCGTAGCATCGACACGTCAAATCTTCCGGCGGGTCCCGGTTATCGCGAGACGTTGCTGCGCTTGCTGGCGGCGCACGCGCTCGCGGAGAAGGTAACGGGCCTGGGATTCGCGCGCGCGTTGCCCGCTCTCGCCGGCTATCGACGACAGCACGCGATCGCCAAGAATGTCCTGGAGGAGCTGGATCACGCGCGCCTCATCTATGACCTGCTCGCGGAGCTCGATGTGGCCGAAGCCGCCGCCGATGCACTGGTCGCCGCCGCGTGGCAGGCGCCATCGTTCGACGCCCCGCGCGCGTTCGCCACCACGGATGGAGATTTCGTCGACATGCTGCTTGCCGGTTTCTGCCTCGATACCGGCGGGCTGCTGATGATCGGCCGCAACTACGCCGTGAGCAGCTACCGCCCGCACGCGGAGGCGGCCGACGCGATCCTGCGCGACGAGCGCGATCACGATGCTTTTGCCACCGCCGAGTTCCGCCGCGCCGTTGATGAACGCGGCGCGGTCATCGTGCAGCAGAAGGTCGGCGTGTGGATTCCGCGCGGCCTCAACTTCTTTGGACCGCCGCACTCGCGCTTCACCGCGGCTTGTCGCGCCTTCGGCTTCAAGGCGGTCGACAACAGCGAGCTGGCCGACGAGTTTCGTCGCATCGTCGAGCGGCGGCTCACTGCGGTCGGCTTGCAGATGCCGCGACTCACGCCGACCTACCCCCATCGCGTCCTGCTTCCGTCCGCATAGATCGGCCGTCACGCTCGCCCCTGTTGACTTGCTGCGTGCGTCGTCAGACAACGACGGGTATGCGCAGCTTCCGCACAGAGATCCCGCTGCACCTCAAAGCGCGGATGGCGTTCGTGAACATCACACCGCAAGTGGAAGCGGCGCTGGCCGAGAGCGGCATCCGCGAAGGGCTGTGCCTGGTCAACTCGATGAACATCACCGCGAGCGTGTTCATCAACGACGACGAGCCGGGCTTGCACGAGGACTATGCCCGCTGGCTCGAACAGCTCGCGCCGTTCGACCCCAGCCCCGAGCGCTATCACCACAACCGCACTGGCGAAGACAACGGCGACGCGCACCACAAGCGCCAGATCATGGGTCGCGAGGTCGTGATCGCCATCACCAACGGCAAGCTCGACTTCGGCCGCTGGGAGCAGATTTTCTACGGCGAGTTTGACGGCAATCGCACCAAGCGCGTGCTCATCAAAATCATCGGCGAATAACAGCATCGCAACGGAGGAACGCATGGACATCGGGCGAGTCGGCATCTGGACCTTCCTCGACCTGCACCCGACTGCGAAGGCGCAGGAGGCGGCGGCGGAGATCGAAGCGCTCGGCTACGGCGCGATTTGGATTCCCGAAGCGCTTGGACGCGAGGCTTTCACCAGTTCGGCGCTCCTGCTCGCGGGCACTCAGCGCATTGTGATCGCCACCGGCATCGCCAACATCTGGGCCCGCGATCCGATGGCGATGGCCGGTGCGCAGAAGACGCTCACCGAAGCCTATCCCGATCGCTTTCTGCTCGGCATCGGCGTCAGCCATGGACCGCTGGTCGGCATGCGCGGCCACAACTACGACAAGCCGCTGAGCGCGATGCGCGGCTATCTCGATGCGATGGACAGCGCGCCATTCATGGCCGCGACCCCGTCCACGCCACCGGTGCGCGTGCTGGCCGCGCTCGCACCCAAGATGCTCAAGCTTGCCGCCGAACGCGCCAACGGGTCGCACCCGTACTTCGTACCTCCCGAGCACACGGCACACGCCCGCGAAACCATGGGCAAGGGTCCGCTGCTCGCTCCCGAGCAAGCCGTCGTGTTGGAAACCGATCCGATCAAAGCGCGCGACATCGCCCGCACGCACATGGCCACGTATCTCGGCCTGCCGAACTACGTAAACAATCTGAAGCGGCTGGGCTTCAGCGACGACGACATCGCCAAGGGCGGCAGCGATCGCCTGGTCGACGCCATCGTCGTCTGGGGTACGGTCGAGGCTGTGGCCAAGCGGGTGCGCGCCCATCACGATGCCGGCGCGGACCATGTGTGCCTGCAAGTGCTCGATGCCGATCCACGCGCCATTCCCGTGCGCCAGTGGCGGGAATTGGCCGCTGCCCTTCTACGTTAAGTGCCCGCCCGGCTACGTTTGTGCGCGGCCAGGCGTTCGGCATGGCGTGTGCTGAGCAGGTTCCCGACTGGGAAACCCTATGACTTCCTACGAGGCCAATCCTCTCATCCGCCGGCAAGGGACCGACATGACGATCAAGCACGCACTAGTAGTCGACGACTCCAAGTCCGCCGGGCTCATGCTCCGCCGCATGCTCGAACAACACAGCATGATGGTCGATGTAGCCGAGTCCGCAGAAGCCGCACTAGCGTATTTGGGTGGGCAGCAGCCGGACATCGTCTTCATGGACCACATCATGCCCGGGATGAATGGCCTGGAGGCGGCGAAGGCGATCAGCTCCAATCCCATTACCGCCGCAATTCCGATCGTCATGTATACTTCGACCGAGGGCGACGCCTACGTGCAAAAGGCTCGCGCTCATGGCGCCGTCGCCATTCTGCCCAAGCCACCCAAGGCGGATCTGCTCAAGCGCATCC
The DNA here is from genome assembly GCA_016178705.1 of Deltaproteobacteria bacterium. Taxonomy (NCBI): domain Bacteria; kingdom Pseudomonadati; phylum Myxococcota; class Myxococcia; species Deltaproteobacteria bacterium. The sequence continues at coordinate 91,470 of JACOST010000018.1, forward strand.
TCCAGCAGGTCGGCAACGGCGCGGTGAAGAACGCCCCCAAGGCGCCGACCGTTGCCCCGATTGCTCCGTCGCACGTCCCAACGCCGGCAGCGCTGACTTCCGAGGCGATCGAGGACCTCGCGCGACGGACGGCCGAGGCGGTCGTCCAGACCCTCGTGACCCGCGTGCTGCAAGAGCAGCTCTCTGAGCTGCGCCAGGACATGATCGCGCGGTGCGAAGATGTGGCCCGCCAAGCCGCGGTCGAACTCAACCAAGCCCAAGAAAGCGAGCTGCTGATCCGGGTGCAGGAGAAGCTGCAGGACCAGATCGAGGAGTTGCGCGAGAGCGGCGCCGCGCCCAGCTCATTGACGCCCGCGCTGCTCGAAGAAGTTACCAAGGTGGCCCGCTCCGTCGCCACCCGCGACGCGACCGAGGCCGCGACGCAAACCGCGCAGCGCGTCGCGCAACAGGCGGCGCGCGACGTCGCCAAGCACACCGCCAGCGACACCGCGAAACAGGTCGCCGCCGAGGTCTACTCCAGCCGCGCCAACGCGCTCGCCGATCAGTTGCGCGACCATGTGCGTGACCAACTCGCCGACGTCAACGCGCGCCTCGGCGAACCCGCGACCGTTTCGTCCGCCATCTTGGACGACATTCGCAGCATGGCGCGCTCGGCCGCCAAGCAGGAGGCGGTCGACACCGCCACGCAGACGGCATTGCGCGTGGCGCAGCAATCGGTGCACGAACTCGCCGGCCGCGCGGCCAAAGATGCGGCGCAACAGGTCGCCACCGAAGTGCTCAACGCGCGCATCGATCCACTCGCGAGCCAACTGTCCGCCCAACTCACAGAACAGATGGACGAGCGACTCGCCGAGTTCCGCGCGCTGCTCGCCAAGCCGACACGGCTCGCACCCGAGATCGAAGAGGAGATCAAGCAAGCCGCGCGCACCGCGGCGGCGCAAGCCGCGGTCGAAGCCAGTGCGCACGCCGTACAGAAGGCGACCGGACAATCGGCGCAAGACATCGGCAAGCAAGCCGCCAAGCTCGCCGTCCGCCAGCTCGAAGGCGCCCTCGCCTCCTTCGAGAGCCAGCAAGCCACTCGCATGGCCATCTTCGCTGCCGGCGCCGCGGTGGTCGGCATCATCGCTTCGGTCGTCGTCTTCTTGCTGAAGTAACGACCCACTACCGCACTCTCCCGCATGCTTTTGTAGGCCGATCTTCGGCGTGGCCGCCTCCGGCGGACGCATTTTTCTGTGTCGCGGAGATTAACAAGCGTTCACATATCTGGCATTGCATGAGGCAGATTCTGCCTCGGCGGGAGTGTGATCATGCTGGACCTTCTCATTCAGAACGCCACGGTCATCGACGGCACGGGCAAACCAGGCGTTCGCGCGAATGTCGGATTGCGCGATGGCCGCATCCTCTCGATCGGCGCGACCGACGAGCCCGCGAAGCGCACCCTCGATGCCACCGGCCTCACGCTGGCGCCCGGCTTCATCGATCCGCACACGCACTACGACGCGCAGATCTTCTGGGATCCGTTCCTGACTCCATCGAATCTGCACGGGGTCACCACGGTCATCGGCGGCAACTGCGGCTTCAGCCTCGCCCCGATCGGGGCCAAGGACGCCGACTACATTCGCCGCATGATGGTGAAGGTCGAAGGCATGCCGCTCGCCGCGCTCGAAAACGGCATCGAGTGGAATTGGTCGAGCTTCGGCGAATATATGGACTGCCTCGAAGGTCGCGTCGGCTTGAACGCCGCCTTCCTAGTCGGCCATTGTGCCCTGCGCCGCTCGGTGATGGGGGACGGAGCGGTCGGCACGCCCGCCACGACCGACCAAATCGCGAAGATGACCCAGCTCCTGCACGAGTCGCTCGCGGGCGGTGGCTTCGGATTCTCGTCGTCGCAAGCATTCACGCATTCGGATGGCGACGGCAATCCTGTCCCCTCGCGCTTTGGTGGGCCCGAAGAGATGCTCGCGTTTTCCAAAGCCGTCGGCGAACATCCCGGTACGACGCTCGAGCTGATCGTCGATGGCTGCATGACGCAGTTCGGCGAAGCCGAGATGAATTTGATGATCGCCATGTCGCGCGCCGCCAACCGGCCGGTGAACTGGAACGTCATGCAAGTCTCGGCCGCCAATCGCGGCCGGCACGAACATCAGCTCGCCGCCGGCACCCGCGCCAAGCGGGCGGGCGCGCGCATCGTCGCGCTGACGATGCCGATGCTCGGCGGTGTGAAGATGAGTTTTCTCGACTACTGCGCGCTCAATCTGCTCCCCGGATGGGCGTCGATTCTCGATCTGCCGCTGCCCGAGCGGGCGCGCGCGCTCGCCGATCCGGCGACGCGCCGCCGAATGCGCACCAGCGCCGAAGCCGTCACCGGTGCGCTCGTTAGCCTCCAGCGGTGGGGCGCCTACGAGATCGGCGAAACGTTCGCGCCGCAGAACGAAGGACTCACCGGACGCACGGTCGACGAGATCGCGAAACAACGCGGGAGCGATCCGTTCGAGACCCTCTTCGATATCGTCGTCGCCGATGAGCTGCGGACCGGCTTGTGGCCGCATCCGGCCGACGACGACGCGGAAAGTTGGAAGCTGCGCGTGCAAGTGTGGCGCGATGAACGCGCGATGATCGGTGGCTCCGACGCTGGCGCGCATCTCGATCGCATGTGCGGCGCTCGCTACCCGACGATCTTCCTCGGCGACGTCGTCCGCGAGCGCCAACTCATTTCGGTGGAAGAGGCGGTGCACATGATGACGGATGCTCCGGCACGCTTCTTTGGTTTGAAAGAGCGCGGGCGCATCGCCGTCGGCTGGCACGCCGATCTCGTGCTGTTCGATCCGAAAACAATCGCGTCCGAGCCAATTCGCATGCGCGCCGACCTGCCCGGTGGTTCCGACCGCCTCTTCTGCGGCGCCCGCGGCATCGAGCACGTGCTGGTGAACGGTGTGGAGATCGTGACCGCAGGCAAGGAAACCGGCAATCTCCCCGGCCGAATCATGCGCTCCGGACGCGACACCGAATCGGTCACAGTTGGCAGTTAGTCCCAAGGCGAAGACTTGATGGAACCGCCGATGGACGCCGATCGGAGCTTTCAGCAAATCCCATCGGCGTGGATCGGCGTGCATCGGCGGTTCCCTTTCCTCGTTCGGGTTGATCTCCACTCATGGCGAAACTTCGAGTATCGACACGGGGGCGCGTTCTGATATCCAGAAGGAACCGCCCGCAACCCGAGGAGTCGCGATGACTGCCGCCTCTTACCGGTCAATGAACGAAGCGTTGGAGATTCTCTCCGCCTACGGACCCGATCTCAGCAACGGCCTCACCAGCCACGCGCCGATGGCGGCGGAAGCGTTGTGTGCGCTCGGCCGGCCCGACGCGGTGATCCCGTGGATCGAGCGTTACCGCAAGGGGATGTTGCCGCGACTGTCCGTTCGCGAGCGGATCACGCGCGAGAACTGGCGCAGCGCACTCGCGCAGGAGCATCGCTTCGGCGACTGGAGCGCGTTCTTCGGCGAAGAGCTGCGCGCCGGACCCTGGCGCGAGGTGCTCGATCGCTGGGTGAGCCGTATGGCGCCCGGCATCTGCGCCTCGGCAACCCACGGCGTGATTCGCGTCGGACACGCGGTGCGCAGCTTGGCCGAATCCGAATCGCCAGGCCGCCTCAGTGAACTAGCCGACGCGCTCGCGTCGTGGGCGTACGCGTATCAGGAACTGCCGACGAGCGCCGGCGTGAGCGATCGCGCGATGCGTCCGCGCGAAGCCATCACCAAGGTCGCGGTTGTGCCATTGGAACAGCGTCGCTTTACCGGAACCATCGTCGGGTCACTCGTGGGGCTGAACGACTTTCCCGACTTCGCGCCGGTGATTGGGCTCGTCGATGTCAGCGGCGATGCGAATCAGTTGGTCTCCGAGCTAACGGATGTCTTTGCACGCATGTATCTCGCCAACACCCACGACATCCTGACCGCGATCGTGTTCATCCACGGGGTCACCAGCGTCACCGCGCTGGCCAGCCTGTTGCCGTATCTCGATGACGCGACGGCGCGCGCGGCGCTCCGCTTTGCATGGCAAGCGGGCTGCGGCCTCTACGCCGCCTTCGGCAGCCGCCCGGCGCCGGAGGGCGCGATCGACCCGCCGGGCGAAGATGCCGACACGCTCATCGACATGGCGATCGCGCACGGCGACGAGCACGCGATCAAATTCACCGAAGCCTGTCTGCGCCAATACGCGCGCAATCCGTCGCCCGCGTACTTGGCGGCCGCGCGCAACGCGCTGGACGTCTTGCCTGCGGTTTCGTAAGAATGTCGAACCTTGCTCAAACGCAAAGGCGCAAGGACGCGAAGGCACAAAGCGAATATTCGGATTGAAGCCCTTGCGGCTTTGCGCCTTGGCGACTTTGCGTTGAGTTCTTCTTCTCCGGATGGAGATTGGGAGGGGTGACCATGCCAGCCATGAAAGGATCGGACGTCGAGTTGCTGCACCCGGTCGTCACGATGGTCGGGCGAGTGATGTTCACACTGATCTTCTTCTTGTCGGGCATCACGCACCTCACCAGCATGAGCGACTACGTGGCCCTGATGCCTGCCGTGATTCCGTTTCGCGCATTCTGGGTCATCATCTCCGCGGCGGTTGAGCTAACCGGTGCGACGTTGATTGTCACCAACCGTTACCCGCGCCTGGGCGCTTGGTTGATCGTCCTCTTTCTCATTCCCGTGACCATCACCGTGCACGGCGTCGGCATGGTCGCAGCGCCAGACGCGCAGATGGCCGCGATCCAGACCTCGTTCTTCCTGAAAGGCGTGACGATGGCGGGCGCCGCGCTGCTGATCACGCAGCTGGGGGTGCAGCGGTCCTAACCTCGATCCAATAGCGGTTGATCCGATCCTTGCTACCGTCCCCGGACAATCTGCCAACCGATCCGGCCAAATCATCTGCGCCCCATTGTCGTAGCCCGCTCGCTCGCCTAGCGTTCGTGCATGCACATTGCCATCGGCCTCTATGAACGGTTCACGTCGCTCGACGCTATGGGTCCATTCCAGGTGCTGTCGAGTCTCCCTGGCGCGCAGGTGACCTTCGTCGCAGAAAAAGCGGGCCCGGTCACCGACGAATCGGGCTTCCTCACCGTGAACGCGCGCGCCGCGTTCGCCGATCTACCGAACCCGGATATCTTGCTGGTACCCGGCGGCATCATCACCGGTACACTGGTGCCAGATCATCCGATCGTCGGCTGGATCGCGCGGGCCCATCGGACGACGACGTGGACCACGTCGGTCTGCACCGGTTCGCTGCTGCTCGCGGGCGCCGGCGTTCTCGCGGGGGTCGAGGCGACGACACACTGGGGTGCGATGGACGATCTCGCGCGGCTCGGCGCCGTGCCCGTGCGCGAACGCGTCGTGCAGCGCGGAAAGATCGTGACGGCGGCGGGCGTGAGCGCCGGAATCGACATGGCGCTGACGCTCGTGGCCGCAATCGCGGGGACGGAGTTCGCGCAGACGTTGCAGCTCATGATGGAGTACGATCCGGCGCCACCGTTCGACACGGGGTCGCCTGACAAAGCAGGCCCGGAGGCCGTGCAGCGAGCGCTCGCGGCGATGGCGGAGGTGCTGATGACGCTGGCACGGTGAGCGGGTTCACCGCAGAGACGCGAAGATTTGAGTCCGATCGTTCGGCATAACGAACGCCCTGGAACGACTCTCAGAGCAATGGACTCTCTTCGCGAAATAGTCGCCTTGCGTCTTCGCGTCCTTGCGACTTTGCGTTGAAGTATTTCCGGTTTTGGCGTTAGCACCCGGCCGCGCGCAGATATTCACCCAGCGTGGTGGAGTCGTTGGCCACTGCCAGCGCCGTCTCGCGGCGGATCCGATTGGTGCGCACTAAATCCGTGAGGCTGCGTTCCAGCACCAGCATGCCATCGCTTCCGCCGGCTTGGAGTGCGCTGACGATCTGCGCCGTGCGGCCCTCGCGGATCAGATTGGCCACGGCGTGGGTGACCCTGAGCAGCTCCACGGCCGGAACGCGACTCGTTCCATCCGCCGTCGGCAGCAGGCGTTGCGAGATCACCGCGCGCAACGAATCCGCGAGTTGTACTCGGATTTGCCGCTGGCGTTCGGGCGCATAGGTGTCGACGATCCGCTCGACGGCTGATGCCGCCGTGCGGCTATGCAGACTCGCGAAGACGAGGTGGCCGGTCTCGGCCGCCGTGAGGGCCAGGCTGATGGTTTCGGGGTCGCGCATCTCGCCGATGAGAAGGATGTCGGGATCTTCGCGCAGCGCGTCGCGCAAGCCGGTGGCGAAATCACGCACGTGCGTCCCCACTTCACGCTGGCGGACCAGTCCGGACGCGCGCAGCGGCCGGATGACGTACTCGATCGGGTCTTCGATCGTCAGCAGCACCTGCGAACGCGCCCGCAGCGCGTGCTGCACGAGGGCAGCTAACGTGGTGCTCTTGCCACAACCCGTCGGTCCGCAGGCGATGACCAGCCCGTGCGCAAGGTCAACGAGCGGTTCGAGCAGCGATGGCAGATTCAGATCCGCGAGCGGTGGCGCTTCTCGCCGGAGAATGCGCACGGCGGCGCACAACCCTTCTTCGCTGGCGTAAACGTTCACGCGTACTCGTCCCACTCCCGGCAAATCGAAGGCGCGATCCACCGAGCCGCGGTCTCGCACGCGCTCCAACTGCGCTGGCCCGGCGAGCAGCGCCGTCGCATCGAATCCCGCCGTGTCATCGAACACTCGTAGTTCCCCATTGATGCGCACAATCGGCGCCCGCTGCGGACTCAAATGAATGTCGCTGGCGCCCTGAGACGCGGCTCGCGTCAGCATGTCGACGAGCAGCGCCGGGATTGCGCCGGTCTTCTCGACAGCGCTGCCGGGGGACTCGGCGCGCTCGCCAATCCCGTCTCCGTCGCGACGAACCCGCACCTCCAACATCGACTCGTCCGGCTGTGCAAGCAGCAGGCTAAAGTTCCCCAACTCGGCGCTGGTGTAGCTGAGCGACAAGTGGCCGCGCGCGCGCAATTCCGTTTCATGCATCGTCCACAGATCATCGAGCAACGCGCGGATACGTTCCGTGGACATCGCGGGAATCGTCAACGGCAGCTCGGTGTCGCCCTGGAACATCCGCGGCCGACGATCGGATGCAAGCCGCAGCTCGGTGCCCGCCTGTTGCACGAGAATCTTCAACACACTGTCGATCGGCTTCACGTCTTCGCCCGTTCAGCGAACATTTGCCTGAGCCAGCGCAGCGCCGCAACTCACGCGTCAGATGCTCGCGTCATGACTCCCGATCGATGCGCTTGCCCATGCTGACGCGCGCTTCGACGGTGTAGCCGAGGCGCTCGTAAAATCGTACAACCGCGTCGTTCGATGCGCGCACTTGCAGATTGATTTTCGGGCAGCCGCGTTCGCGCAGAGCGGCCTCGGCGTGCCTCATCATGCGGCGGCCGACGCCGCGGCGCTGCGCGTCGGGATCGACGCCGAGATAGTTGATCCAACCGCGGTGGCCATCGTAACCGGCCATCACTGTCGCAACGACGCGATCATCGATCACGCCGACGAAGAACAGCTCCGGTTGTGCGCGTAGCTTGAGGGCAATGTCGCGTTGCGAATCGTTCGACGGCGTTGCCAGATCGCAACGACGCCACAGCTTGATCACCGCGTCCTGGTCGGCGGTCTCAAAGGGACGAACAACCAGTTCACTCACCAGATCGGCTCGCCTTCGTGCCGCACCAACGCCTGGAAGGCTTCGGTCAATTTGCGTGTGATCGGGCCAGGCTTACTGTCGGCGATGGGGCGGCCGTCAGCTTCGGTGACCGGCATCAACTCCGCTCCCGTACCGCTGACGAAACATTCGTCCGCAGTATAGACGTCATAGCGCGTCAACCGCGCTTCATTTGCAGCGATACCGGCTTCGGCGGCGAGTTCGAGAATCGCGCCGCGCGTAATGCCTTCGAGTGCACCGTCCTGCGGCGACGGCGTCAGCAAACGACCACCGCGCACGACGTAGAAATTGTCGGCGGTACACTCGGCGATGAAGCCATCGGCGTTGAGCATGATGGCTTCGTGCACTCCGGCGCGGTTGGCATCGGTCTTCGCCAGGATGTTCTTGAGGTAGTTGAGCGACTTCACGCGGGGATCGAAGGCGTCGTGCGACACCTGCCGCGTCGCCGATGTTATGACCTTGATGCCGCTGGCGTACAGCTCGCGCGGATAGACCGAGATATCGGTGACGATGATGATCACGCTGGCGCGCGCGCATTTGCGTGGATCAATTCCCAGATCGCCGGCGCCCCGGGTGACGACGAGGCGAATGTAGGCGTCTTCCTTCTCATTGCGCCGCACGGTCTCTCGCACCGCCGCCGTCATCTGCGCGCGATCGAGTGGGATCGTCAGCGCCAGCGCCAGCGCCGAGGCGTAGAGCCGATCGAGGTGCGCCTCGAGTCGGAAAATTCGCCGGTTGTAGACCCGGATGCCCTCGAACACACCGTCGCCGTAGAGCAGGCCGTGATCGAAGACCGAAACCTTGGCGGTCTCGCGTGAATACCATTCGCCGTCGATGTAGATGTGCATGCACTAACCTCGCTCGCGCGCCGCCTTCGGTCAAGCGTCGCTCGGCTTGGGCCATGGGCGGCACAACAACTGCGCGCCGCCGCTGGCGAGCTGCTGACCATCGACCGACCAGATCGTCACCCGGCCGCCAATCAGGCCGTGCGCGGCAATCGCCGCCGATGCATCGCACAACAACCACTCCGATGTCGGAGCGGCGCGATGAAAGTGCGCGGTGACGTCGAGACTCGGCGCCATAAACGGCATCGTGTCGGCTTCGTATGCCCGGCAGCACGCCGGCCACACCAGCGTGTCGATCAGCAGCAGCGAGCGCGCCGCGTCGGTGAATGGATCGCCGAACGTCGCCGTCGGCCGGAAGCGATACCATTCGCGCCACTCCGGCGCGCCCGCCTTGCGCTCGGTCCACGGTACCCATTCGATCGGTCGCGACTCGAGGTTCTGCCAGAACGCGTAGCCACTCTTACGATCTTCGGGCGCGACCAGCTCTTCAATCGATTTCAGCGCATCAGGCGTCGGCACGGTCGGCATCTGCGCTACGTCGTGCTCGAGTCCCGGCACCTCATCGACCACCCAGACGATGGCTTCGAGGATCGGCCGCTCTTGCTGCGTCATCGACACACGCAGCGACGCCGCACGTTTGGTCGCACGCAGCGTGGTTACCCGCAGGTCAACCACATCGAACGCGGCGACACTGAGAAAGTGGCAGGTGAAGCTCGCCGGACGCTTGAGCGGCGTCGCGGCGCCGGCGGCGCGCAGCGCGATGGCGGCGACATAGCCGCCGTTCGGACCCCAGATCTCCCAATCGCGTGACAATCGCGCGCGATAGTGGCCGTCACGTCCTTCGACGGCCGTGTCGATCCCGAAGTCACCCATGGGCGCATTGCGCCATAAGCACTACCGTTCGTGCAAGAGGTGCGATCGAACATTCGTAGAGCGACGATGAGATGCGCTACGCGCGCCCGACGGCCCGCTGCGCCGTCGCGAGATCGTCGCGGGTGAAACGGAAGCGCCGCAGCGTCAGCCCCGACAAGAGATAGAACAGCGCCGGGAACCACGAGTACATCCACAGCATCCACAGCTTGACGGTTTCGCTCTGCGGCGCGCCGGGCACATAGCCGACGTGTTCGAGGACTTGCAACGCGGCGAAGCCGGTGACCGCGTTGCCGGCTTTGATCACAAACGACCACAGCGCGAAGTACGCGCCTTCGCGTCGCCCTCCGGTTTGCATCTCGTCGTGATCGATCAGATCGGCCACCATCGACGGCGGCAGCGCTTGGTAGTTGCCGAAGCTGATGCCGCCGAGCACCAAGATCACCGAGAAAAATCCGATCGAGCCTTCGCTCAGCCAAAAGCACGCGGCGCTGGTGAACGTCGCGAGCACGATCGCGATGCCCCACGTCCCACGTTTGCCGAAGCGCGCCGCCACGCGGTTCCACAGCGGCAGGGACACCACCGCGCTCAGAAAGTAGATCAGCAAGTAGTACGACCACGTCGGCAGCCACTCCGGGATCGACTGCGCCCACCACGCCGGAGTCCCGATGATGTAAACGGCGATGTAGATCACCAACACCGCCGGCACCGCACCGGCGATCGCACTGAAGGCGAACGCAATCAGCAGGACGCGGAACGGCTTGTTGCGCAGCGTGGCGATGATGCCGGCGTACGGATTCATCGCCGGCCGGCCTTGGAATTCCGGTCGCTCACGCGCCACTGCGCCGGAGAGAAACAGAAAGAACGAGGTCCCGAGGCCGAGGATCGCCCCCATCGCGCCGTAGCCGGCGCGGCCGCCGTAGAGATAGATCAGGTACGCTGGCAGGATCGTCGCTGCGAGCAAACCCACCAAACCCCACCCTTCGCGCACGGCGATCACTTGCGTGCGCTCGTGGTAGTCGTCGCTCATTTCCGCGCCCAGGCTGTAGTAGGGGATCGCGCCGATCGTCCAGATGAAATAGGTCAGCGTGTAGAGCACCAGCAGGTACAGCAACAGCGCGTTCTGATTCTGCGCGGGATCGGCTACCACCGGCGGCGCGAACAGAAGGTAGAACGCCACGCCCAACGGCAGCGCCGACCCCATGATGTACGGTCGCCGGCGTCCGAAGCGCGTGGTGGTGCGATCGGAGACGTAGCCCATCAACGGATCGACGAACGCATCGAACAGGCGCGCGAACAGCAACGCCCACGACACCAAGCCCGCCGACAAGCCAACGTAGTCGGTGTAGAAGAACTGCAAGTTGACCGCGACCACCAGCCCAAGCAAGGCGAACGCGAAGTTTCCCGCGCCATAGCCAAGCATTGCCGCCGCTCCGAGATTGGTACGGCGCAGTGAGTGCATCGGTTCGATTGCTGGTTGCGGTAACGCCATCGGGAGCTTCTCATAGCTCAAGCAGGGATGGTCAGGCGAGCGCAGCCGGGCTTCCTTTCGCGATCGCGCGACTCGGTCGGGTTGCCCTGCGGGGTTCCCGCCCCAGCTCGCATATTGCCCTTGGCAAGGGTCGGATAAGCCTGTTACAGTCCGACCCGATTCGTAGCTCGCGTGTCATCCTACGGGGGAAATTAGGATGCGCTGTCGGCCTGTCAGTTGGTTGATCCTCGTCTCATCTGTATCGGTGCCTGCGTCGGCGACGACGAGCTACGCTCAGGTTGTTCAAGTGCCGACTTTCGAAGTCGGGACCACGATCGCTGGTTTTGCAACCAACGGCGTCGATGTCGCCGCCGGCACCGACGGCTCTCTCCTATTCGCGTGGGACAATGGCACGAGCTACCTCTATCGCGGCGTATATATCAGCGCCCCAACCAGCTCACTGACCGTGCGCCACTTCTCGGCGCAAGGTGCGCCATTGGGAAATGCGGTGCGGGTCGATGACACTGGCGGTGTGGAGTGGACCATCGCCATCGCGCCCGATGCGCGCGGTGGCTATCTTGCCGCGTGGCCGTCCACAAAAGGTGTCGTCGCGTCGCCGCCGTACCAGCAAACCTTACGCGGGCGTCTGCTCGACAGCGCGGGAATCCCTGACGGGGATGCGTTCCTCATCGATGAGGACCAGTCATCGATGCTAAAATTTTTCCCGGCGATCACCAGGCTCGCGACCGGTTCGGTCGCGGCATGGGCAGGGGATTGCCGCGCGCGACTTCTGGATAGTGCTGGTGCGCCGCTCGGGGCGAGCTTCAACATCGGGAGCTGCAGCTTCGTTGATATGGCGCCGCTGCCCGATGGTGGCTTCGTCATGAGCCGATCGGTCGACTATCCCGGACCGACGAGTTGGGTTCAGCTGTTTGCCGCGAACGGCCAACCTCGAGCGCCGGCGATCTTGGTTAGCTCTCAATTTGTCGCGACCAAAGTTGCCGCGGCACCGGACGGTCGATTCGCCGTGCTCGGTTCGACTCGGGACGAACACCAACTCTGGCTCCGCTCCTACGCCAGCGATGGCACGCCTGCCGGCGACGCCATTCTGATTCATCAAGTGGACCCTGCCGACCCCATCCAGGCCGGCATCCCGCACGAGATGCTCGATATGAAGTCAGATCCCAACGGCAATCTCTTGGTGGTTTGGATGTATCTGAACAGTGGGCTTAACTCGCCGTTGTTCGGTCAGGCCTTCGATATCACCGGCAACCCGTTCGGTCCGCCCGCACAGCTCTCCACGCAGTCTGGCATTCGGCTTCGCAGCGCAGCCCTTCCCGACGGCGGCTTCGTCAACACGTGGGTCTACTACAACACGATCTATGGCAATGTCGTTTCCATCTGTCCCCTCGATGCGCCGAACTGTAGCGCCGGATCCCGCAGCCCGACCGTAACCGCGACGGTGACTGGGACGCTACCGGCCACCGCAACGCCGACGATCACGCCGACGCCGTTGCCGTGTGGCGACGGGAAACTCGATAGCGGCGAGGAGTGCGACGACGGCAACACTGTCAGCGGGGACGGGTGCGATGCGAACTGTACGGTGAGCCGTTGCGGCAACGGCATCGTCGCGGGCAAAGAACTGTGCGACGACGGCAATCAACTCGATGGTGACGGCTGCGACTCCAACTGTACCCGCACCGCTTGCGGCAACGGAATCGTCACCACCGGCGAGGAGTGCGACGACGGCAACACGCGCGACGGCGACGGCTGTGACCACCGATGTTTACGCGAGATCTGTGGCAACGGCCGCGTCGACGGCCTCGAACAGTGCGACGACGGCAATACGATCGACGGCGATGGGTGTGACGCCAACTGCACCACCACGCGTTGCGGCAACGGGATCGTCACCAAGGGCGAAGAGTGCGACGATGGCAACACCGTCAGTAGCGACGGCTGCGACTTTCGCTGTTTGCGTGAGCAATGCGGCAACGGCCGCGCCGAAGGCAGCGAGGAGTGCGACGATGGTAACGCCATCAACGGCGATGGCTGCGATGTCAACTGCACGATCAGCCGCTGCGGCAACCGCATCGTCGCTCCCAACGAAGACTGCGATGATGGCAACACGCTCAGCGGCGACGGCTGCGACCGCCACTGCGTGGCCGAGGTGTGCGGCGACGCTCACCTCGCCGACAACGAAGAGTGCGACGACGGCAACACCGTCAACGGCGACGGCTGCGACATCAACTGCACGCGCTCGCGCTGTGGCAATGGCGTCGTCAGCCCAGGCGAAGAGTGCGACGACGGCAACGTGATCAGCGGCGATGGCTGCGATCGCAATTGTCTGCTGGAGCAGTGCG